>SLST01000057.1 GCA_007130265.1 Spirochaetales bacterium | reverse complement strand
TTAGTGGGATCAGTGATCGTAGGATCCTCCTGGATCGCGATACGAACCGTGTTGATCAGGTCGTCGAAGTCTGCCATACCTTGCCTCCTCGTTGGGTCAATGGTAGTCTCTATGATACCGCTGGCTCTTTTGCCGGCCGTCCAGTTCGTGTCAGGATCGTGTCAGGAAATATGAGAGTACTATGTCCCTGCCGACCGATTGTTGCCCTCGCCGTTGTCGCTCTGGCGGGCAGATCAGTTTTCGGGCTGGAGCTGTGGGCCGACGACGCACCGGCGCTGCCGCCCCGCGCCGTGGCCGTCTCCACGTACCGCACCGTTATGGTCAGGAACGCCATGCCCCTGGAAGCCGCGCCGCGCCGGTACGAGCGGATTCGCCGCGAGGCGCCCGATGAGATCGTCCGCACCGTCTACAACCCGGAGGGGCAGTTCCTCTGGGACACCGTCTTCTCATACGAGGATGACCGCCTCGTCCGCATCCGGGCGTTCGACCCAGACGAGCGATGGCGTCTTGGATTTGAGTACGATGCGGACGGCCGACCGGTTCGCGAGAGTTATCACACCGGTGAGGGGGCGCCGGAGCGGACGATCGTGTACGAGTACGGAGAACAGGCGACGGAAGTGATCTCCTACCGGGGCGACGGTTCGGTCGCCTGGCGCCGAACGGAAAACAAGGGAGACGCCGGCGACGAGCGGGAGACGACCTTCTACTATGCCGACGGCACGCGGATCAAGACGATCGTAGGGATACTGGACGACGACGGCCGCCCCGTGATGGAACGTCATCTGGACGAGCTCGGTGCGACGTACCGGACGGTAGAACGGGAGTACGCGCCCGAGGGGCCGGTCGAGGAGCACGTGCGCGTCGACGGACACGTCGTCGTGAGCAGCACGACCTGGGAGTACGACGAGGAGGGGCGACTCGTTGAGCGACGCGTCGAGCTGCCCAACGAAGGTCGCGAGGAACGGCTCGTCGTCTCGTACTCCTTCAACGAGCGCGGCCATTGGACCGAGCGAACGGAGACATCATACGCCCGCTACGACGGCGAGGAGGCGTTCGTGACCGACCAGGAGCTCCTGGAGCGTCACATAGACTACGAATGAGATCGCATTCGCTGTTCACCCGCTCACTCATCGCGCACCTCGTTTCGTTGTTACTCCTGACACTGCTCGTCGCGGCCGCCTTCTTCTTCAGCGTGCGACGTTCGGTAGACGTTTGGAACGTGAATCGCGGCCAGCGGCTCGAGAACCTGATCCTTCCCATCCTCGCCGACGTCTACCGGCGCACCGGGGAGCTCGAGCCGGTCCGTATACACGATCACCTGCGGTCCATGCTCACCGCGAACGTGTACGCGTACGTGTTCAACGCCCAAGGTGATCCCGCCTACATCTATTCGCTCGGCCGGCGGGTGCCTCTCTACGACCAGCCGGCCGTCACGGCTGAGCTCAGGCGACTACAGGAGTCGGAACAGAGGCCCGTTCCCGTGGTGGACGGCACCGAGATCGTAGGGTACCTCGCCGCTGATACGGTCGGATTCGCCCACGACGCGGCGAACCGCAGGTTCTTGAGCAGCATCACCGGCACCGTACTCGTGGGGATGACCGGAGCGGTTCTCGTAGCCTTTGGAGCTGCCTGGCTGTTCGCCTCGCTTCTCTCACGTGAGACGAGGGCGGTCGCGAATGGGCTTCGCGAGATCGCGTCCGGCAGCCGAAACGTCACCTTCCCGCCGACGCATGCCCAGGAGCTTCGTGAGATCAGCGACTCGGCGGGTCGGTTGCAGGTCCAGCTTCTTCAGGAGGAGCGGCTGCGTCGTCAGTGGATGGAGGACATCTCGCACGACTTGCGAACGCCGGTCGCGGCGCTCAAGAGCCAGCTGGAAGGAATCCTCGAAGGCTACCTCTCCACGACCGACACCCGGCTGAAGAGCCTGCACGATGAGGTGATCCATGTCGAGCTCCTCGTCTCCGACCTGCGGGAGTTGAGCCGGATCGAGTCGCCCGACACTCTTGTTACGCTCGAGCCGGTGGCGCTCTGCGAGTTCGTCGGCCAGATCGCCGAAGGGGTCCGACTGAGCTTCGATCATCCGGAGAGCAGGTTCTCAATGTCATGCAGCCTGCCTGGCCAGGTGCCCGCGGACCCTCACCTGCTGCGTCGGGCTCTGGTCAACCTGATGACCAACGCCTTCGAGCACGTTGAGCCGGGCGGAGAGGTCTCGGTGTCGATCAGCGACCGGAACGGACTGGCGACCGTTGACGTCGCGAATACCGGGATCGTCGACGCGGAAGAGATCCCGCGCTTTTTCGACCGCCTCTACCGCGGCGCGAAGCGCAACTCGCGCACGGGGTCCGGCCTTGGCCTGCCGATCGCGAAGACGATCGTCGAGCGCCACGACGGATACCTCGCTATGCAGCAACACGGCCCGCTGACGCACGTCTACCTTCAGCTTCCGCTCGAGTCGCGCGGCTTGCCTGCGAAGCGGTAGCCGTACCCTCTCACCGTCTCGATCCACTCGGCCGTGCCGAGCATCGAGCGGATATTGGCTACATGCGTATCAACGGTGCGCTCGGATCCGTCGTACGGCCGGTCCAGGCACTCACTGAGGATGCGGTCGCGGGTCACGGCCTGGCCGTGAAGCCGTGCGAGTTCGTGGAGAATGCGCCACTCGCTCTCCGTGAGCCGGATCGGGCGATCGTCGACCGAGACCCGGCGTGATGCTTCGTCAATCACGAGCTCGTGACCTTCGAGCTCCCAGCTCGTCTCCTCGCCAAGGTGCGCTCCGCCCGCAGTGTACCGGCGAAGGATCGCCTCCACGCGCAGGACGAGCTCCTTCGCCGAGAACGGCTTTACGACATAGTCGTCGGCGCCAACCTCGAATCCCATCACCCGCTCGGATTCGCTCTCCTTCGCGGTGAGGAAAATGATGGGCACGTCGCTCTCACCGCGTATATCCTTTGCGAGCTGATACCCATTGCCGTCCGGCAGCCGGATGTCGAGTACGAGCGCGTCCGGTCGCTGTTCCGAGAGCGCTGACCTGGCGCCGGCCACGTCGCCGACGGCGGTCACCTCGTAGCCGCTCACGCTGAAGCACTCGGTGACCGCGTCGCGGATGAGCGCGTTGTCCTCAACCACCAGGATGGATGCCATGGTACCCCCTATATCGCGTGATGGTCGACGACGAGCCGCATCACGTAGTTGACGGTGGGCATGTCAAGGTCGAGTGCGTAGTCGTTGACGATCTCGCCGATGAGCTGCCAGTCTTCGCGATGGATGGGGTCGTTTTCCTCGTCGTACTGGAGTGCAAAGAGGTCGGCGATGTCTGAAAGGTAGCTCGCTTCGTCCAGGAAAGCGGCGTCGGGCTCCGCCCTCCCTCGAATCTCGTCGGCGAGCGTCTCAAACACCTCGGTCGCCATCTCCGCCGGAAGATCACCAAGCGTGCCGATGAACGCCTCACGAACGAGTTCGATCTGTTCCTCCGGCGTCGCGTCGCGGTGATGCTTGCGCAACCTGGCCAGACGTCCGAGAAACCGTTCCGAGACAAACATGATCCCTCCCGTCTCTACTATACTTGAGTCGTTCTCGTTCGTCTGCCGTGCACCCGTCTTGGTCGGCTTGACCGGGCAGGCAAGCGGTCCTACTATCCGTGGGCAGGAGGTACCTGTGAGCAGCACCGCCCCGCTCACCGTGCTCGGTGACTATGCGATGGACGAGAAGACCGTCTGCATCCACCCCAATGACGGGTTTGACCTCGGGCTGATGACGACCGAGCATGTGGTGCGGATCTATGTGGGAGACGCCGGCGATCCGACCGACCTACCGGACGACGCTTATGTCTACGGCACGGTTCACCTGAAGAACGAAGTCAGGAACGGGCATGTTGAGCTCGGGCTGAAATCCGCGCAGCGACTCGGCGGCGCAAAACGCGCCGTCGTCCACTACGAGAAGGGCGACCGGTACGGCACGCTGTTGATCACACCGGCGTGAAGCTCTTCCTACTCGGCGCGGTCGGCCTGCTCCTGATGTCCTCCTGCAGGTCGACGCCGCCGATTCCGCGTCCCGCCGTAGCCGACGAGACGACCTTTCTCGGGCTCGCGGTCGCGGAGGCGTCCCGGCTCACCGACCAGCTCGCGCGCGCGGAACTCTACCGCCAGATCACCCTCGGGTACCAGGCGATAGGCGACGAGGCGAGCATGCGCTCAGTTGCGGGAGCCGGTCTTCAGCTCGCGCGCGCCGCCGGAGCGACCGAGCAGAGCATACGCGTCCGTCTCGGGCTCGCGCCGCAGCTGGCGGCCGCAGGCGAAGACGCGAGCGCCCGGGACGCGCTCGAGGCGGGCCTGCAGTTTGTCTCGTCGGCCGACGACCCGAGGGTCCGTGCCGACCTGCTGCCGCTTCTCGTGCAGAGCGCGCTCCGGTCCGACGAGCCGGCGCGGCCCATCCTCCGCCGAAGCGTGGACGAAGCCTACGTAATCGACGATCCGGAGTACCGCGCCGAGGCGCTCATCCGGATCGCCGAGGTCTACCAGGGGGCAGAGACATTCCTGTCGGTCACCAGCTTCATCCACCAGGCGAGCCCCGCGGTTCGAAGCGTCGCGGGCAGGTTCAGGAGGGCCCAGCTCTTCGCTCGCCTCGCCGATCTCGCGGAGCGCAGCGGCGAGGCCGTCCTGGCCGCGCGACTCATTTCGAGCGCGACCGAGGAGATCGACAGGCAAGGCGGACCGACGAGCGAGGACGAGAGCGAGCATCTCGTGACGACGGTCACGCACGTCGCGCGCCTCGGCCGCCGTGAGGACGCGCTGCGATTCGTCGAGCTCTTTGCGCTGCCGCACGATGGCGTGCGCGCGATGATCGGCATCGCGGAGGCCGCGCAGACGGACGCAGCGCGGCTCAATCACCTGAGGCACGCCTCGCAGCTTGCGCAGCGCGTCGAAGATACCCCGCACTTCGTCGACGTGCATATCAGGCTCGCCGCGGCGTACGATCAGGCTGCCGTCCCGCCGCGGGCGAACGAGCACATCGATCGCGCGGCGCAGGTGCTCGCGAGTGCGCCCGATCTCTACGCGCGGATTGAGCTCCCCGGCGAGCTGGTCCAGGTCCTCGTGAGGATGGACCGGCTGCAGTCGGTGCGCGAGATCCTTCTCCAGGCTCCGGACGAGTACGTCAGAGGCGCCGTCGCCGTGCGCGCCGCCGAACAGCTGATCGCCGACGGACGACTCGGGCTCGCAGACGACTTCCTCACAATTGCGCTGATCGCCTCCGACGAGGCGGCCTATCTCGCGGATCCGCTGCGGCGCGCGATCGTCGCGGGGTTTGCACGGACGGGCAGCATCAGACTGGCGATCAGGACCGTTGAGCGTATTACCGACGCCCTGCAGCGGGCCGAGGCGGTCACCGTGCTCGCGGTCGTCGCCGAGCCGACCGGCGCCGTCATCCCGATCTACCGTGCCGATCTGGCTTCGGTGCTCGCGTCCCGCTGATCGTTGTCCCCACGAATGAGCTCCCATCAAGAAGCGCTGCGAGGTTGAACAGATCGCGTCCGTCTGCAGCGATAACCGTCATCGCGAGCTCGGCCGCCCGTTTCGTCGCGACCGGATCGAACGGCGTGTTCTTGCCCGGCACCCACTCGTCACCCACGATCTCGCGAAGCTCGTCCCACGTGACGCTCGACAGCGGCGTCGCATCCGGGTCGGTCTTTGGATCGGCGGTGTAGATCTGCCGGATATTGCTCAGGTTGATAACCGTCCTCGCGCCGAGTGTCTCGGCGAGCCGCACCGCGACGTTGTCGGTCGAGAAGCCCGGCTTCCATCCGCCGCCCACGAGGATGCGGCCGGTGAAGCTCGCCACGCGTGTGGGATCCGTGACCAGCGGGTCCCGGCAGAGATCGCCGAATGCTGCCCGGATGACGTGAGCGTTCACCCGGGTTGCGGCGATCCCGATCTCGTCGAGCGTGTACGCATCGACGTCGGGCAGCAACGATCGGGCGGCCTCCTGGTACCTGCGCGCAGTGGCGCCCCCGCCTACGATCAGTGCGAACCGCCGCTGCGGCTCCTGCGCCAGCCGACTGCGGATTGCGGCGACGAACTGTGCGGTGAACGCCGTGTCTACTTCGTCCGGCACCACGATCGAACCACCCAACGAAACCACCGTGACATTGCTCATCTGCCGCGGATCGTACCCCGAATGCCCTTCCGCGGCAACCGGTTTGTGCTCGGCGGAGAACGGGGTATACTGTAAGTGGAGTGTCTATGAGCACTGACCTCACGCGGCTCCTCGAGGAATGGCCGTACGACAGTGACAATGCAATGCGTATCATCACCGCCAAAGACGGGCGAAGCGTGCTTCAGGTGCGCCAACCGCTCGGGATCGAGCAGTACGAGCTTGACGGCCGACCCGACGGACAGCGGCCTGAGGGATTCGAGACGGTCCTGGACTACATCGAGCACGAGCTCGCCGAGTTCGAGACGACGCACGGCAGCGAACAGGGCTTCGAGCTCGGGGAACCCGCCGCCACCTTGCTGCAGAATGAAGGCGTACTCTACTACTATCGCTATCTCCTGCTGTTCCAGCTCAACGATTTCGAGCGAGTGATCCGCGACACTGCTCACAACCTGCGCATCTGCGACTTGCTCGAACGGTACGCTGCAGACGAGGAGGACGCGGAGGCGGTGCTCCAGTTCAAGCCGTACATCTACCGGATGAACTCGGTGTCGCGGGCGATGTCGCTCGTTCAACGTGACGAGCACGCTGAGGCGAGGAGCGTCCTGGAGGCGGCGATCGAGGTGATTCAGGAGATGAGCGAAATCGATACCCCGGCATTCCAGTTCGAGCGCGTGCGGTCGGTGAACTATCTGCGGTCCGCGCTCGAGCAGATCAACGAGACTCCCGGAGATCCGGTCACAGAGCTCGAACGCGAGCTCGAGACTGCGGTGCAGCAAGAGGACTACGAGCGTGCGGCACGACTCCGCGACCACATCCGGGAGCTGTCTTGACAAAGTCCATAGGCGTGAGGAAGATCGGACAAGTATGATCGATCCCGGCACACGAATTCCCCGTGCGGTGCTGATGCTCTGCGCGCTATTGCTGGCGACTGCCGGTCTGTCCGCTCAACGAGTGCTGACCGCCCGCGAGTTTTTTGACACGGTGGCAACCAACTACGCGAGCATCGAGGACTACACCGCGGATATGGTGTGGCGCGATGAAAGCGGAACGATGCGGGGGACCCTGATCTACAAGCGGCC
>SLST01000484.1 GCA_007130265.1 Spirochaetales bacterium | reverse complement strand
GTACGTGGAGCCTGCGAGGGACCGCCGCAGCCCACGAACCGGGCACGAACCGCATGAACGTCGCCGCCGGGCTGAGCTCCTGCGGCGATCTGGTCGTCCTCGCCTCCGGCTGGTCGCACCGGCCGCGCAAGGGGGAGGGTACCGCCGGGCACAAACCGCCGGCGCATCCACTCGCGCCGTGGGTCTGTCGTTCTCGCGACGGTGGACGCACCTGGACGCACGAGCACACCGTCGCGGCGCCGGGAGACGGATCGCCGCGAAACTCGCTTCAGGGCTCGCCGCGCATCATCCCCTTCGGCGATATCGTGCAACTATCCGACGGAAGCCTGGGCGCCTGCCTTTACAGCTGGCGTCCGCCCGACGAACGAGGATGCCACTTCTACACGAGCGGTGACGACGGGTACACCTGGTCGGTCCGTGGAACCATCCAGGCCGGCAACGTCAACGAGACGACGCCGCTCGTCCTGCCGGACGGAGATCTGCTCGCCTGCGGCAGGACGATGGGCGATCAGCATCTCGAGCTCTTCCGGTCGACCGACGTCGGGGTGAGCTGGCGGCGTGAACAGCAGGTGTCGCAGGGGTCCCAGCACCCCGGGCATCTGCTCGCGCTCCCGGACGGACGGATCCTGCTCACCTACGGCGACCGGCGTGAAGGCCGTCACGGGATCGAGTTCCGGGTGAGCGACGACGGTGGCCGCGCCTGGAGCGACCCGCGGCGGCTCGTCGATCTCGACCCCGGTGACCTTGGCTATCCGGCCACGGTCCCCGGCGAGAACGGGACGCTCGTCACCGCCTGGTACTCGGCCGGAGTCACGGCGCACGCGCGGTATCACATGGGAGCCGCGGTGTGGAGGGTATGAAGTGCAACACGAGCGTATCGGCGGGAAAGCACTCAACCGCAGAGGCGGGAGCGTGCTTGACGTCTCGAGCCGTGGAGGCGTATGCTGATCGGGAACGCAAACGTTTGCATGCGAGCAGAGGGCTTGAGAGATCGCGGCGATGAATAGACTGCTGAACACCACCGGTTACCGCTCCGCGACTCGGACGCGGGCGGCGCCGGTCACGCTGCACGATATCGCCCGTGAGGCTGGAACGTCGGTATCCACCGTTTCGCGCGTATTGAACGGCAAGCCGGGGGCGGGCGAAGCCACGCGGACGAAGGTCTTCGACGTCGTGGAGCGCCTTCAGTATACCGTCAACTACGCAGCCTCCAACCTCAAGAGACGGACGACGAATCTCATCGGCGTCTTCGAGGATCACAGCAGGCCCTCGAGTTACTACGCACGGCACATCGAGGAAGGCTACGACGCGTGTGTGGAGCAACTGTCCACGTTCAACGTGCACTTCGAGAAGCGCCACGTTGCGGTGCAGGAAGCCGATGTCTACGAACTGCTCTCTGAGGTCTACGAGCACGAGCGCGCCGAGCTTGACGGACTGCTGCTCGTGCCGTTTCGCTCCGGTCGAATCATCGCGCTCCTCAACCGATTTGTTGACGCCGGTGTCGCCGTCGTCTTCGCAGACAAGGACGTGGAGCAGGTCCGGCGGATGACCTTCGTGGGGCCTGACAACGACCTCGCCGGAAGGATGGCCGCGGAGCTCATGTTCCGGTTCCTGCGCCGGGAGGGCACGGTCATCGTCAGCAACCCGGACAGTCGGTCGGTGCATCCGTACGGTAGACCGGGTCATCTGGGCGCTGGAAGCTTCGTGCGACAGATGAGCCTCTACACCTCAGGCATCCGGGTCGAGTCAACACACGAGCCGCGAAAGGACAATCGCCTCTATACCGAAGTGCGACACCGCCTGGAGGAAGACCCCAAGATCGTGGGCATTTTTGCCGCTTCCGCGAGGGATACGGCCGCGATCGCTCCTGCGCTTCGTGACTCAGGAAGAGAACGCGAGGTTCAGATGATCGGAAGCGAGGTTTTTCCGGAGAGCTTTGCCATGCTCGGCGCCGGGGTGATCGACGCGCTGATCTACAAGAATCCGTTCCGAGTCGGGTTCAAGGCACTCGACCATCTCTTTGGTCATGTCGTACGCGGCCTCACCCCTGCTTCCCAATACCGCGTGATGCCGCGCGTTGTGCTCGCGAGCGCCTTTACCGACGACAGCCAGGGCTACGAAGCGCTACTCGAAGAGTAGGCGGCCGTCGCGGCGGTGACTAATCAACGACGACACCCTTCAGATCCAGGTCGGCTGCGAAGTGGCATGCCGCGTAGTGATCCGACCCTGGCGTAACTTCCGCCAGGGTCGGATGCTCCGCGCGGCATATGTCCTGGGCGTACCGACAGCGGGTGTGGAACTTGCAGCCCGACGGCGGGTTGACGGGACTCGGAACGTCACCCTCGAGCAGGACCCGTTGGCTCCTCTTCGTGGGGTCGGTCTTGGGAACCGCGGACAGCAGCGCTTCGCTGTAGGGGTGAAGTGGATGGTGGTAGAGCTCGTGGGCCGTGCCGACCTCAACGAGGTCTCCCAGGTACATCACTGCGACTCGCGTACAGATGTGCTGCACCACGGAGAGATTGTGCGCGATGAAAAGGTAGGTCAGCCCGAACTCGGCCTGAAGCCCGTCGAGCAGGTTCAGCACCTGTGCCTGTATGGACACGTCAAGCGCTGAGACCGGCTCGTCGCACACGATCAGCTTGGGTCGTAGCGCGAGCGCCCTGGCGATGCCCACGCGCTGGCGTTGACCCCCGCTGAACGCGTAGGGGTAGCGGTTCATGTGCTGCGCCTTCAGCCCGACGGCTTCGAGCAGGTCTCGCACACGGCTCCTGATCTCCTCTCCGCGTGCGATTTTGTGGATGCGAAGCGGCTCACTGATGATATCCATGACGGTCATGCGTGGATTCAGCGAGCTGAAGGGGTCCTGAAAGATGATCTGCATCTCGGTTCGAAAGGGCGCGAGCTCCGCATTGCTCAGATGTGCGATATTCACGAATTCGCCGTCCTTGCGGTAGTTGATCTCTCCGTCGGTGGGGTCGAGTGCACGAAGAATGCACCGGCCGGTCGTCGTCTTGCCGCATCCCGATTCACCTACGAGGCCGAGCGTCTCACCTTCACGGATGTGGAAGCTTATGCCGTCGACGGCGCGAACGTACGCGACCACCTTACGGAAGAGTCCCCTTTGAACAGGGAAATGCATTTTCAGGTTCTTGACTTCGAGTAGTGTTCCACGATCGCTCATTATCGCCTCGGCTCCCTTCACGGCATGTACAGCGTGCAACGCACGAAATGATCAGGTTCGACCTCTACCAACGGGACCTCCTCGCGGCAGATGTCTCGCTTTGGCATGGGACATCGGGGGAAGAAGGGACAGCCCGGGGGTATGGAGAACGGATCCGGCACGCTCCCGGCGATGGGCGTGAGCGTCTGCCGCTCCCCCGCCTGGATGTGCGGGATCGATCGCATGAGACCGACGGTGTACGGGTGGAGCGGTCTGGCGAAGATCGTCTCCACGTCGGCGCTTTCCACGATGCGCCCCATATACATCACGTTGACCCGATCCGACATCTCCGCGATCACGCCCAGGTCGTGCGTGATGATCATGATTGCCATCCCCAACTGCTCCTGAAGCGACTTCATGAGGTCAAGGATCTGCGCCTGTATCGTTACGTCTAGCGCGGTCGTCGGCTCGTCCGCGATCAGCAGGGCAGGGTTGCAGGAGAGCGCCATTGCGATCATCGCACGCTGCCGCATCCCTCCGGAAAACTGGTGCGGATACTCGTCGAATCGCTGCTCGGGCAGCGCGACGCCCACCGCCCGAAGCATCTCGATCGCCCGATCGCGCGCCTCCTCAGGCGTGACGGCCTCGTGCAGCGACACCGCTTCGGCGATCTGACTGCCCACTGTATGCACCGGGGAGAGCGAGGTCAGCGGCTCCTGAAAGATCATCGCGATCTCTCCTCCCCGGACGCTGCGCATCAGGTCGCCGTTGGGGTCGACCTCGGTGAGGTCTACGACTTCCTGCCCCTCGCTGCGGTGATAGAGCACCTCTCCGCCGGCGATCCTGCTCGTCTTCGGCAGAAGCCGCAGAATGGAGAAGGCCGTGACGCTCTTGCCGCACCCGGATTCTCCCACGACACCGAGTGTTTCTCCCTTGTTCAGCGTGAGCGAAACACCGTCGACCGCTCGCACGACCCCGTCAAGCGTGTTGAAGTAGGTCTTCAGCTCGTTAACGCGCAGGATCTCTTTCTTGTTCCTTGGTCCCATGGTCGCATCACTCATATGGTATACGGATCGATCGCGTCGCGCAGGCCGTCGCCGAGGTAGCTGAACGCGAGAATCGCCACTGCCATGAATGCCGCAGGCAGGAAGAGCCACGGATAGTGTGCGATCGTCTGGAAGTTCTGCGCCTCCTGAATCAGGACGCCCCAGCTCGTGACCGGCGGCCGGAGACCCAGCCCGAGGAAGCTCAGCGATGTCTCGGCCAGTATCATCGCGGGCATCGCCAGCGTCGAGACGACGATGATGTGCCCCGCCGTCGCCGGGATGAGATGGCGGAATATGACCCACCGGTGACCGGCGCCGGAGAGTCGCGCGGCGAGGACGTAGTCGACGTTCCGCAGCGCGAGGACGCTGCCGCGAAGCTGCCTCGCAAGCCAGGTCCAACCTATCAACGAAAGGATGATCGTGATTGCGAAGTAGGTCTGCATGACCGACCAGTCTTGCGGAACCGCGGCCGACAGCGCCATCCACAGCGATATGGACGGAAACGAGCGTATGAGCTCGATCAAACGTTGGATGAGATCGTCGATCCACTTGCCGAAGTACCCCGAGATGATTCCGAGGATCGTTCCGAGGAAGAGGCTGAAGAGCACCCCGACGAGCCCGATCGACAGCGAAACCTGGCTCCCGAGGATGATACGCGAGAACAGGTCCCGGCCCTGCCGGTCGGTGCCGAGCAGAGCTACGACACCACCTTCGTCCACGCCGAACAGGTGCATGTCGGTCTCGAAGAGTCCGAACAGCCGGTACCCGTCCCCTCGGGTGAAGAACCGGATGGGGTACACTCGGTCGGTGTCGAGCTCGTACGTCAGGCGGAAGTCCTCGGAGAGCTCCCTGATCGTCCCGTACACGAACGGTCGGTGGAGCGATCCCTCGTGTACGACACGCACCCGCTGGGGCGGCATGTGAATGTGGTCGCGAGAGCGCGTGGTCAGTCCGTATGGAGCGATGAAGTTACCGAAGATGGCTACGAGGTAGTAGATCCCGATGATGACTCCACCCACGATCGCGGCGCGGTTTCTCGCAAACTTCTTCCAAATGAGGCGCCACTGGGAGAGCCCGTACTCGGTCTCCGGGACCTTGCCGGCCTCCACATCTGACTCGAGTTCCTCTGCGGACTGGTATCCGAGCGTCTGCGCAAGCTTCTCGTACTCTCCGACAATCTCTTTCGACTTCTTCTGCGAGTCGAGAGACGTCCATCGTTCCCAGATCGTCTGCATGCCGGTCTCCTCAATCGTACGCGATGCGCGGATCGACCAGCGCAAGGACGATATCTGCGATGAGATTCGCGACCATCAGCATGATGGTCGTGAACAGGAGGATGGTTCCCGCGAGGTACACGTCCTGCGTCCGGAGCGACCGCAGGAAGATCGGTCCAAGCGTCGGCAGCATCATGACGATGCCAACGAGGATCGAGGCGTTGATGACTTTTGGTACCTCCAGGGCCATGACGCTGATGAGCGGGTTGATCGCAATCCGTACTGCGTACTTGTTGATGACCTTCTTCTCGCGCATACCTTTTGCGCGCGCCGTGGTGATGTGCTGCTGCCCCAGCACGTCAAGGAGGTTGCTCCGCATGATGCGAAAGAGCTGCGCGGTCGAAGCCAAGCCGAGTATGATCACCGGCGGCCACAGATGATTCAGGTAGTCCAGCGCCTTCGCGAGACTCATTGGAGCGCCGCGGAACTGCATTGAGGCGGTTCCGCCGACGTCGACGCCGAGCACGACGATACCGATGAACATCCAGATAAGCGCGAGCAGGAAACCGGGGACGCTGAGTCCCACGAATCCGAGCGCGGAAAGGACGACGTCACCGGTGGAGTATTGGTGCGTTGCCGAGTAGATGCCTATTGGTATTGAGACGGCCACCATGAAAACGAGCGAGAGGAATCCCAGAAAGATCGTGTAGGCGAGGTTCCCTGCGACGACGTCCCAGACCGGGGCGTTCCACCCCAGCGAGTATCCGAAGTCGAGGCGGGGAAACCCGGCTATCCACGTGAAATACTGGCGCCAGAGCGGCTGGTCGAGCCCGTAGAGCTCCTGAAGATGCCGGACTGTCTCTCTGCCCTGGCCCCCCCCTGTCTCCGCCATCTCAGCTTGAAGCGTCGTGAAGAAGTCTCCCGGCGGAAGCTGGATGATCATGAAGGTGACGATGGAAATGATGAAAAGAGTCGGTATGAGAATCAGTATCCGACGAACAATATACGTTAGCATGTCGGTCTACTCGCTCCTTGGAATGGTCTGCACGAAGAAGGACAGACCCGGAGGGCGGCGAAGCCGACCCCCGGGTAGAGTCAAAGCTGTGCTACCTTTCGATCCAGAAGTGGGCCGGATCCATCGTTCCGGGAGTCATGATCAGCCAGTCGGCCGTATGCTCGGTCTGGACGTTGCGGAAGTTCCGGTGGACCACAGCCGGCGCCGGTGCCTGACCCACGGTCTGAATGACGTTCAGCCGTTCGGAGGTCAGCCGTACGATCTCCTTGGCGATCTCGAGCTGCGCGCTCGAATCGACGGTGAGCCGGTACTCGTCGTAGAGATCCATGAGCTGTCTCATCTCGTCGTTGGGCGGACTGCCCTCGGCTCCGCCGCTCTTGTACCAGGTGCCCCAGGACGGTGCCATCCACGAGCGCTCGTCGAACGGAAGCTGGTAGATCGGGTCGATCATCGGGACGAGACCCCGGTCGGTGCCCCACGTGGCGATCATGACCTGGTTGCTCGTTGCCCGCGGCCAGTACACGTCGCGGCTCATGACGTTGACCCGCGTCCGAAGCCCCACCGCCTCCCAGGATTCGGAGACGATCTGGATCCCGTCTGCCTGGGGACCCGAGGCGGACTGCGTTTCGACCACCAGCTCGAGCGATGAGCCGTCGGGGAACCGCCTGAAGCCGTCGGCGCCCTTCCGGAGACCAAGTCCGTCGAGGAGCTCGTTCGCCAGGGCGACGTCGAACTCGCCGTAGACGTTCTCGTACTCCGGCGGGAAGAGAGCGGAGTCTTCGACGACCGTAATGG
>SLST01000474.1 GCA_007130265.1 Spirochaetales bacterium | reverse complement strand
GTATGATGGACTGCAAGAAAGCGCTCTCGGAAGCAGAAGGCGACTCCGCAAAGGCCGAGAAGATCCTCAAGGAGCTCGGTCTGGCAGCCGCGGCCAAGCGTGGGGGACGAGCGACGAACGAGGGTCGGGTGTTCACGCACGTCGGGGACAGCCGCGCAGCGATTCTCGAGGTCGCCTGTGAGACAGATTTCGTGGCGAGGAACGACGATTTCGTGAAACTCGGTGCGTCGATCGTGCAGGATATGGTCGAGACCGGCAAACCGCCGGCGGACCCGTCGTATGCGGCGATGGTGCAGGAGGCGATCACGACGATCAAGGAGAATATGGCGATCCGTCGAGGCGAGGTGATGGAGTGCGACGAGTATGAGCTGATCTCCGATTACATCCACGGCGAGAGCGGCCGGATCGGTGTGCTCGCGAAGATTCGCACGAGCGATACCGCCCTGGTCGCCAATCCCGACGTGAAGGCCTTCGCCTTCGATGTCGCCTTGCACGTTGCCGCGTTCAGGCCGAATTACCTCTCGACGAAGAGCGCCGATGCAACGTACGTCCGCGACCAGGAGGAGATATTCGTCGCCCAGGCCAAGGCGCTCGGAAAGCCGGAAAACGTGACCAAGGGGATAGCCGCGGGCAAACTCAAGAAGCACCTCGCCGAGATCTGCCTCGCCGAACAAGGGTTCGTCAAGGACGAGAAGCGTTCGGTTGCGCAGGTCGCGCAGGATCTCGGGAAACAGATCGGCGGGACGGTGGAAGTTACCGGCTTTGTGTATTATATGGTCGGAGAGGAGATGTGATGGACAGCATCATCAAGCAGACCGAAGACAAGATGAAGAAGAGTCTCGCGGCGCTCGAGGACGAGTTCAACACGCTTCGCACCGGCCGGGCTTCCCCCGCCCTGTTCGACAAGATCCGCGTCGAGTACTACGGAAATCCGACTCCGCTGAACCAGGTGGCGACGATCTCAGTGCCGGAGGCCCGTCTCGTCGTCATCCAGCCGTGGGACAAGTCGGTCATCGGCGACATCGAAAAGGCGATCCAGAAGTCCGAACTCTCGGTCAACCCGTCGAATGACGGCAAGGTCATCCGGATCAGCATCCCCCCGCTGACCGAAGAGCGACGCAAGGAGTATGTGAAGCTCGCCAAGAACATGGCCGAACAGAGCCGCGTGTCGATTCGCAACGTGCGACGCGATGCCAACGATGAGCTCAAGCAGGCAGAGAAGGATGGAGAACTCAGCGAAGACGAGCTGAAGCGGGCCGAGGACGAGGTGCAGAAGCTCACCGATCGGTACGTTGAAGACGTGAACACGATGCTCGAGGCGAAAGAGAAAGAAATTCTTGAGATCTGATGGGTGATTCAGTGTCGACTTCGATCGATCCACACCGGACTCCGCGACATGTGGGTATCATCATGGACGGGAACGGCCGCTGGGCGACCCGACGCAATCTCCCACGACGTCGCGGGCATCAGGAGGGGTTGACCGCGGCGAAGCGCACGGTTCGCGCCGCTCGCGAAATCGGCATTGAGTATCTGTCCCTCTATACTTTCTCTACTGAGAACTGGCGCAGAGCCGAGGACGAGGTGAGCTTCCTGATGGGGCTCATCACCGCCCATCTGCGGAAGGAGTACGATTTCTACCGCGAGAATCGTGTGCGGGTGCTGCACAGCGGTGATCTTGGCAGGTTGCCCGCCTCCCTCCAGGAGGAGATCTGCGTGGTCACGCGTGACACTGCCGCCTACGACGGCATCACCGTGAACCTGGCCATCAACTACGGTGGGCGAGACGAAATAGTTCGTTCTGTGAACCGCTGGCTCCACAACGGTCGTGCCGGCGGCGATCTGAGCGCAGAGATTCTTGGCTCGCACCTTGATCTGCCCGAGCTTCCCGAACCCGACCTCCTCGTCCGTACCGGCGGAGAGCGAAGACTCTCGAATTTCCTGCTGTGGGAATGCGCATACAGCGAGCTGTTGTTCACCGACGTGCTCTGGCCCGACTTTGGCGAGCAGCATCTCCGCGATGCGGTTATGGAGTTCCAGCGGCGGGAGCGGCGGTACGGGGCGACTCGATGCGCAACATAGTTCTTCGTACGATGACCTTCTTCATCGCGATCCCGCTCCTCGTCGCGCTGATTCTACTACTGCCCCACGCCAACCATCTCGCGCTCAACATCCTTGTAGTGATCGCTTCCGGGCTCGGGGCGCGGGAACTGGCGGCGCTGTTCGAGCAGCGCAACGACGGGTACCGCGGTCGGAACGCGGCGATTCCGGTGCTCGGTTCGCTCGTTCCGATCGTTCAGATTCTCGTTGGTTTCGACGTTTTCCCGCAGTCGGCCGTCCAGATCGCCATATATGCGGCCACGGCTATGCTCCTTCTCGTCGAGGTGTTTCGACGGGACGAGGAAGGCTTCAGACATACGCTATCGAACGCCGCTGCCAACGCCATGATCGTACTCTACCCGGGGCTCTTCCTGTCCTATGTTTCGAGGATGACCGAGCTCAACTACGCCGGACCGCTGATCCTGACCTTCCTCTGTATGGTCTTCTTCAACGACACCGCCGCGTACCTGTCGGGCAGGCTATACCGGAGCGCGTGCGAACGTCTCGCCGCGAAAACCGGACGCTCATGGGAACCAAGGGTTGTCTTGCCCGTGAGTCCCAGGAAGACCCTTGTCGGATTCGCCGGAGGACTCATCCTGAGCCCGGTTACCCTGATCGCGGCCCACCTTCTGATGCCGCAGGCGCTGCCGGCGAGCACCGGAAGGCTCATCGTGATCGGCCTGGCAGTTGGCGTTGCGGTCGTTTTTGGGGATCTTGTAGAGAGTGCATTGAAACGCAGCGCGACTCGGAAGGATTCCGGGTCGCTGATCCCGGGACGTGGTGGCATGCTCGATTCGACCGACTCGATACTCTACGCCGCGCCCGTGTTCTACTATCTGGTGAGCGTCCTATGATGATTTTGAATATCGCGATTGGGTTGATCGGACTCGGTGTCGTCGTTTTTTTTCACGAGCTCGGCCATCTCATCGCCGCGAAGTCCGTTGGTATCGAGGTCCAGGCTTTTTCGCTCGGGTGGGGCCACCGGCTCGCAGGCTATACGTGGAAAGGTACCGAGTACCGGATATCGGTGTTTCCCGTCGGCGGTTACTGCAAGATGAAGGGCGAACACGGGTATGCCGAAGCGCTCGAGCAGGACCAGGACGAGATACCGCACGAGCCGGGCAGTTTCTTCTCCGCAGAACCGTGGCGTCGCATCGTCACTCTGCTTGCCGGGCCGCTCGCGAACGTTGTGCTCGCGATTGTGATCCTGTCCATCGTATGGTGGGTGGGGTTCCGCATAGAGACATACGAGAATCGTATCGTACTCGCGTCCGATCACACTGCGCAGGAAGACGCGGCGCCTGCCGACCGCGCCGGGCTTCAGACCGGCGACTACGTGACACGGATCAACGGACAGCAGGTTCGTTCCTACAGCGATCTCCAGCAGATCGTCGCGCAGAATGCGCTCACGGAGTTGCGTTTCACGGTGATGCGCGACGGACAACAGCTCGACCTCGCCGTTACTCCGGAGCTCGTGAGAGAGACCGGTTCCGGGTACATAGGGGTCTATCCCTGGGTCGATCCGGTGCTCGACGGCGTTGAGCCGGGCAGCGCCGCCGAGCAGGCGGGGCTTCGCGCGGGTGATCGCATCGCGTCCGTCGACGGGAGTCCCATTGCGCACGTGTGGGAGTTTCGGGATCTCCTCTCGCGTGCCGAGCCTTCGGTCGCTCTCGGCGTCGTACGCGAAGGCGCGACGGTACCTGTTGAGGTGTCGGCGAACATCGAACTCGATGAGAGTCTCCGTTTCCGAACGGTGACCATCCCGACCCCTGATTACACCGTCTTTCAGGCGGTCGGGCGTGGAACGATGGAGAGCTACCGCATCCTTACGACGTCGGTACGCAGTCTCCGCCTGCTGTTTCGCGGCGTGGACCTGACGAGTGCCGTCGCAGGACCGGTTCGCATCAGCTACTTCATCGGAGACGTCGCAACCGCCGGATTCCAGATCGGTATCGCGACCGGTCTTCG
Organism: Spirochaetales bacterium; assembly: GCA_007130265.1. Lineage (GTDB taxonomy): Bacteria > Spirochaetota > Spirochaetia > DSM-27196 > SLST01 > SLST01. The sequence goes on along the minus strand of SLST01000474.1, from coordinate 19,197 downwards.
ATCGCTGTTCAACTTCCTAGCGCTGCTCTCGGTTGTGCTCTTCTTCATGAATCTGCTGCCGATTCCGGTGCTCGATGGAGGACAGATACTCATCGCCGGGGTAGAATGGATGCGGCGGAAACCACCTCGCCCAAGGACCTTGTACCGCTATCAGCTCGTTGGTACGGTGCTGATTTTCGCCCTGCTCTTTTTCGCGCTCTTTGGCGATGTGTTGTTCCTCGCGGGACGATGAGGGGGATTGAGTTGAAACAGACGCTTACGCTTCTCATTCTTGTGTTCATCGTGGCCTGTACCGGTGCTCAGACGTCCCCACAGTCGCGAGTGACGCTGAGTATCGGCCACGCCGGCGCTGCTCAGGCCGTCACCGGACGTCGCGACCTCGATCTCGGTTTCAGTGCGGGAGCCGACGGGAAACTGCTCGTCTGGAGTCTCGAACACGCCGGGCTTCACGCATCGTGGCAGGTGGACGGTGGACCTTTGACGCACGTTGCGGTGCATCCCGAGCGGCCGGAGGCCGTCGTGTTCGTGCGGGACGGCATCGCCGCCGGTCGTATCATCGGCGTCAACTGGGAAACCGGTGAACACTCATTCGTTGTTCCCGTTGGGAACCGGGTGACTACGCTTGAGTATTCGCCGCAGGGCAGTTTCATCGTCTTCACCCTGCCCGGCTTTGACAGTCTTCGCGTTCTCGATTCCGCCGACGGAACCCGACTCCCCTACATCGAGGACGCGTTCGGTACTGTTTCGTTCGTCCAGATCGCCCGAAGCGAGCGAAATCTCATGACCTACGTGCCATCGCGGGGAGAGTTCATCTACTGGGAGCTGCAGACCGGTCGGGAGCTGCAGACGGTCGCCACCAGGACCAGACTGACGCATCTGACCCTCGTTGATCCGCAGACACAGCGCTATCTCGCCGGGTTCGACGGAACCCAGCTCGTGATCGTCGACAATCTCTCCGGGGATGTGCGGGCCACGTATCCGGTGTCGCCGGTCCATGGGATAAGCTACGACGCCGAGAGCGATCGGTTTCTCGTCGTCAGCGATCAGAACGGACGGCGTAATGCGCTTGCGTTCACGTACAGCGCGGGACGGCTTCGGCGCGATTTCTACCGTCCACAGAGTTTTTCGCCGACGACGACGTCGCTGGCCGCGGTCGGAAGTCCGGACACCAGAGGATTTCTTGCCGGGGCATCCGACGGCGAGGTCGCGTTCTATGAGCGACGTAACGGTCGCCGCACGCTGATAGGTCCGGCCAACGACTCTCGTGTCGTGGACCTCACCTTCTCGTCCGGAACGCTCTACGTGTCGCTCGGTGATCGGCTGATCTCGCTCGAGAGCGATCTGTTTGACGACCGGCGCACGAGCATCGAGGCCTCGTACTTCACCTTCCGAACTCAGGAGCTCGGAGGCCTGGAGGGCGTGCGCATTGTCGCCGACGCCGATGCCGTTCTGCTCTGGGCCGCAAATCGACCCGGAGTGCTCTTTTCGCTTGCGCCTGAGTCCGACGAACCATCGTCCGACGAACCATCGTCCGAACTCCCCGTGGTGTATGAGGATCCGCAGGGCGCGCCGATCGCGCGTGTGCGGCCGAACGAAGAGGGAGTACTCATCTTGTACAGGGACGGGAGAATCGTCCAGATCGACCGGGAGACCAGGGACGTCGTGTTCCGGTACACCTCGATCGGCGCGCAGGACGCGATCTGGGATCGACAGTTGGGGCTTGTCGTGGCGAAGAGTCGCGCAACGGCGTTCGACACGTCCGTTGTTCAGGTCGACCAGCGAACGCGAGAGACGGTAGCGGCCGACACCGACGCCTTTCTCACCGTACGTCTCGCTTTGGACGCCGGGAACCAACGGCTCTACGCGGTCGGGTTGCACGGCAGCCAATCCGCTCCGACGACAAGGATCCTACAGTTCGATGGCCGTGGCTTTGGTCGCACCACGCGTCTCTATCAGGTTGATGCCGAGCGCGCACGCGCGGATATCGTGTGGGATGAGCGCAGTGGCTCACTGCTGTCGACAATCGAGCACCGTCGCGTGGTGCGACACTCGCAAGGCCGCGCCGAGTTCTTTGCCCCCGCGCAACGAATGCATGGAGAGCTGGCGATCGGAGCGAACCTGACCGTAGCGCTCAACCTTGACGGAACGGTTACCGCCTGGGATCGTGAGAGCGGTGAGATATTGGCCGACTATGTGGTGATAGGCGACGAGTGGGTTCTACTGTCGCCCTACGGCGTCTACCTCACGAGCTCACCAGCGGCAGAAGAGTACCTGACGTTCATCCCTGTTGAGCGAACACGCTTGTCGTTGAGCGATTTCCGTATGCGGCTGCCGCTGTCGCCGTAGCCCGGCCGTGCGGAATCCAGGCCTCTCTGCTCAGTCGGGCATCACTTTTTCGATCGCCGTGGTCACCGCGACGCGGATCTCGTCCAGATACGGTTGCGGAACGTTGCGGGCATAGATTCTACCGAGCAGGTTGACTCGATAGAGCGGCGCTACCTTGTTGAGCGCGTATGCGGCCATGTCAAGCACCTGGTCTTCGCTCGCGTCGTGGCCCCTCGCGGCGAGCTGGCTCTCGAGCTCTTCGATCACAAGCCGCTCTGCTTCATTAACCAGATCTTCGAAGTTGTACCTTTCGAGCAGCGACATGGGCTCCCCCTACAGACCATCCTCTTCGAGCGATTCAAACCTCGTATACTTCGGAACGAATGCGATGCGAACCGTGCCGACCGGCCCGTTGCGCTGTTTCGCGACGATCAGTTCGGTCTCCACGTTGTTCGCATGTTCGATGTCCTCCGAGGACTCTCCCCGGTTGCGGTGCAGGAATATCACGACGTCTGCATCCTGTTCGATCGAACCGGATTCACGGATGCTCGCAAGTGTTGGGCGCTTGCCCTCCACGTCGCGCGTCACTTGGCTCAGTGCGACAACGGGGATACCCAGTTCGCGGGCGAGCCCCTTCAACGACCGGGAGATCTCGGCGATCTGCTCGTGTCGCGGGATGTCCGCGTGGTCGTTGTTGATGAGACTGATGTAGTCGACGAAAACGATGCGTATGCCGAGTTGACTCCGCATGCGCCGGGCCTGGGCGCGCAGATCGAGCAAGCGCATTCCCGGAGTGTCGCTGATCCACAGCGGCGCGTCGTAGATCGCGCCTGCCGCGTCGGTCAAGTTCTTGAAATCCGCCGGTCTCAGCATGCCGGTGCGGATCTTCTGGCTTCCGATTCGCGCCTCGCTTGCGATCAGGCGTTGCATGATCGCCATATCAGACATCTCGAGCGAGAAGAAACCCGTCGGTACCTTGCGATGGATCGCGATATTCCCCGCCATGGTGAGCGCGAGCGCGGTCTTTCCGACTGAAGGCCGCGCTCCGATGACGATGAACTCAGAATCCTGGAAACCGGACAGCATCTTGTCGAGCGCCGGGAAACCGGACGGAATGCCCGTGTAGTCTTCTCTTGTCCGATAGAGTTTCTCGATCGCTTCTACCGTCTGTTTGACGATTTCCCGCGCCTGTTTGTACCCGCCGGTCTGCTCGCCCTCGGAGATCTCGAAGATGCGCCTCTCGGCTTCCTCGACGACTTCGCGGCTTTGGGCTCCCTCCTGCATGGCCTCCGCGATGATCTCGTTTGCGGCCTTCAGGAGCTGGCGACGAACACTCGTCTCGCGGACGATGCGTGCGTAATACTCGACGTTTGCGCTTGTGGGTACACTCGACGTAAGGCTCGACACGTACGCCGGACCGCCGGCAAGATCGAGATCGCCGGTGCCTTTCAGCGCATCGGTCAACGTGATGAGATCAATCGCCTCGTTTCGTTCCCAAAGCGCGATTATCGCGCGGTATATCCGGCCGTTCGCAGACCGGTAGAAATCCTCAGCCCTGAGAAAACCAAGGACTCGGCCAAGCGCGTCCGGGTCAAGAAGGATCGCCCCGAGCGTTGCACGCTCTGCCTCAGCATTGTGAGGAGGGACCTTGTCCCGGAGCGAACCGTCCGACATTTCGTTCGTCTATTCCCGCTCGGTCTCTGCGTCGGCCTGTGGCGGAGCCGGAGCGTCGTCGTCCGCATGTGGTTCCGCGGCACCGTCTGTATCCGTCGGACCCGCGGGTTCACCGGGACTCTCCGCCCGCGCCTCATCGACCTCCGCGACCGGGGCGCTCGGCTGGGGGGCACCACCGGCCGGTGTCACGTCCACGCGAAGCTCAGCCTCTTCGTCTCCGTAGAGTCGGACCCGAACATAGGTAGTTCCGACGTTCTTGATTGTCTTCTCTGGTATGTCGATGCGCCGTCGTTCTACATCGATACCCTGCGCGGCGAGCGCGTCGGCGATTGTGGCGCTCGTGACCGAACCGAAGAGGCGTCCGCGATCACCCGCGGGCATTTCGATGTTCAGAGGCTCGCTCTCGAGCCTGGTCTTGGTATCCATCGCCGCCTTACGCTTTTCGTCCCGGCGTTGCTCGATCTGTTCGCGTCGGGACTCCAACAGCGAAAGAGCCTCGCGCGTGTACGGCATCACCAGCTTCTTGGGGATGAGATAGTTTCGGGCGTAGCCGCGCGCTACGTCTTTGATCTCGCCCTCTTCACCGAGATTCGTGATGTCCTGACTCAATATGACTTTCATGATACCTCTTCGCTCCCTTTCACGCGATGATAGTCGATCCACAACTCGGAAACTCCGAGTCCCGGCAAACCGACGCCGACAACGAACCTCAACCCAGGAATCAGGAGCCCGATCACCATGCCGACCGCTATACCGACGCGCGTGATCTTCTGAACCTTTCGTCGGTCCAGGTAGAACCACACGATCGCGATACCCTGAACTCCGTACAGGGCAAGCGTCACGAAAGCCGCGTTCCAGAAGAAATATGACACCCATCCCAGGTCCGCGACCATCGACAGCAATACCCCGCCCCACGCCCCAATGAGAGCCCAGACCAGGTATTCCGGCAACCTGAACTCCGTCAGCTCGTAGCCCGCGTGGCGGGCCATTATGTCGTTGCCTGCCGGAAGCGGAAATCGACTCTTGAAGGCTATCTGCACCCCGAGCCACCAGTTACTCGTCACCATGACAAAGAAGCCGAACATCAGACCGCTGAGAATCGCCGCAATGACGACTCGTACGAGCACCGCGATCTCTTCGCTGCCCGCGCCCGCCGCTTCGAAAAGCGGTCTCATCAACTCTATCTGCATGGCGATTGCCGACTCGGCGGCGTCCCCGGCTGCCAGCAGTCCGATCGTCGGCCCGTAGATGGCCGTTCCCACTGCTACGGCGGCCATCATCCGCTCGGGCACCGTCATCGTGCGCCTTCCCGTCTCGCCGGAACTATCTGCGACGGTCAGGCGGTCACTGTTCATCATGAACAACCCGGCAAGCAGGCCGGCCGCGAAAACGAGGTCGAGCAACAGGAGCGCGGCGGGCACGCCGTCCGGTCCAGGCGTCCCTCTCAGACGCAGATAATCGATCCACTTGAACACACCGATGCCGAGGATGACGCCCACCGAAGCGAGGGCCCCCGCATCCTCTCCTCGTCGGATCCAGACGAGCTGGATGGGGACGAGGAATACCAGCCCGAGCAGGCCGAAGCGGAACAGAAGAACGGCGGCTACCGTCAGTCCGGCTATCTCCAGCCAGTATGCTCGCTGGTCGTCGACCTGCATATCAGCCCATGGGAAGCAGCGCCAAGGCGCGCGCCCGCTTGATCTCCCGGATAAGTCGTCGCTGATTCTTCGCAGAAGTTCCGGTGATCCGACGCGGCAGGATCTTCCCCTTCTCCGTCACAAAGCGCCGCAGAACGTCCGGTCGCTTGTAGTCGATCGTGAGGTTCTGCGTCTTGATCTTGTCGACCTTACGGCGGAAGTATACCTTGCCTCGGGGGCCGCCGCGGCCGCTGCGATCTCCGCGGTCTCCGCGGTCACCTCGGTCACCTCGATCCCCTCGATCCCCTCGGTCTCCCCGATCTCCTCGGCCATAATCCCTACTCTGGTTGTCATCAGACATATCTGCCTCCTGGCCTAGAACGGAACGTCATCTTCGAAATCGCTTCCGGAACTCGCGTTCTCACCACCGTTGTCCGCAGAATAGCTCGACCCGGCATCGTAGCGACCATCCGATCGCGACTCTCCCGCCGAACCACCTCCGCCTAACAGGTTCACCTCGTTGACGAATACCTCTACTCGGCTTCGTTTCTGACCTTCCTGTTCCCATCTGCTCTGTCGGAGCTCGCCCTGGATACCCACCTGTTTGCCTTTCACGAGGTATTTGTGAAGTGCTTCGGCCCGGCGTCCCATCAAAACTGCGTCGAAGAAATTGGTTTCTTCGTTCCAGTTGTCGCCCTGTTTGCGGGAGTAGTTGTTTGCGATGGCGAACTTGCAGATGGCCGTACCCGAGTTCGAGTAGCGAAGCTCTGCATCTCGCGTCAGGCGACCTATCAGAACGACGCTGTTGATATCGGTTGCCATCTAGTTCTCCTGGCGTACCATCATGAACCGCAGCAGCTCGTCGAAAAGCTTGACCGACTGTTCGACCTGATGGGCGTGCTCGGGCTCCATCTCTACAACGAAATAGAAGTAGTGTGCCTGGTTCACATTTTGGATTGGATAGGCCAGCGTTCTCTGACCCATATCTTCTTCCTTGACGATGCTCGCTCCGAGCTTTTTCAGCTCTTCGCGAACGGCGTCCTTGCCGCGCTGAAAGACCTCTTCCTCAACGCGCAGAACGCACATCGCTTCGTAGGTGCGCATGTTTCCTCCCTTTGGACTCATGACCATCGGTCGGAGCGTTCGAGGGGACAGCCCGCCGATAGTAAAGAGGTTCGGGAGAATATAGGAGCGAACCTTCCACATGTCAAGGGTGAGCCTTTTCGCGCCGAGAATCAAGGCGGATGGCGAATAAGGTCAACTATGACGACAACCTCTTCTACCTCATGGCGTTCACACGAACGCTGAGCGCCGGGGTGCAGTTGGATATCGACCCCGAGTACTACCTGGACAAGACCGTTGAGGATATCCTCTTCGTTGACCGGACGCTCGAGCGAATCCACGAATCTTTACGACTCAATGAGTACCTCATCAACCGCCGGGAACTTCTGCGTGAGCTCATGCGGGCCAAACGGGCCTTTGCCGATCTTCTCGACGCGGTACTCGACGGCGACCCGGTTTTCAGCGAACACCTCGCTCCGTTTCGTACGAAGCTCGCCGGCGTTCGAGACCAGCATGTGCGCGACATCTCGGACATCCAGGAGTCCATGAACGTCGAACCGACTGAGGCCGACGACCGGACGATCGTGAGCCAGGACGAGTACCGGTTTCTACTCCAGAACGACGATGAGCAGGAGTGACGGCTTCCCAACCGCTGGACACCAGTCCGGCGATTGGATCACAATGTGATTCGGGAGGTCGAGCATGAAAGTCATCCGACGCACGAAGATCGTCTGTACACTCGGTCCGGCTGTCGATACGCCTGAGATGGTTCGAGACCTCATTCTCGCCGGGATGAACGTCGCGCGACTGAATTTCTCCCACGGTAACCACGAAGAACACCGCGCGCGCATCGAGCGGCTGCGGAAGGTCAGTCGATCGGAGGGGCACCCCGTCGCCGTCATGCTTGACACAAAAGGCCCGGAGATCCGCACGGGGAAGATGCGCGACAGCGCCGAGGTAGAGCTCAACGCCGGCGATCACATCACGATCACCACCGAGGATGTCCTAGGGACCCGGGAACGGGTAGGTGTCACGTATTCCCGGTTGCCCGATGAGATAGGTCCCGGCGGCCACATCTATATCGCCGACGGTCTGATCGATCTTGAGGTGGAACGCATAGCAGGAACCGACGTGCATTGCGTGGTGCGCAGCGGCGGCACGCTCGGCGACAGGAAGAACGTGAACATTCCGGGGATCCGTGTATCGTTACCCTCCATGACCGAGCAGGATAAGCATGATATCGCCTTCGGTGTCGAGATGGGGGCCGACTTCGTCGCGGCGAGCTTCATTCGAACACCGGAGGACGTGGATGCGATCAAGCAGTTTCTTCGCGGCCACGACAGTTCGATCCACGTCGTCGCCAAAATCGAAGACGAACAAGGACTGGAGAACATCGCAGAGATCGCTCGAGCGGCGGATGGGATCATGGTGGCCCGCGGCGACCTGGGTGTCCAACTCGCGATCGAGGAGATTCCGCTTGCGCAGAAGCGGATAATCGCGACGGCGAACGGACTCAACAAACCGGTCATTACCGCGACGCAGATGCTCGACTCGATGATCCACAATCCTCGCCCTACCCGCGCGGAGCTCACCGATGTGGCTAACGCGGTCTTCGACGGGACCGACGCGGTGATGCTGAGCGGCGAAACCGCTATGGGACGGTATCCGGTTCGTGCCTGCGCCACGCTCGATCGGATCGCGCGCGCGGTCGAGGCAAGCGCAGAATACCGAGACCGGTGCGCGGCTGCAACGGAGCTGTCCCGAGAGCGCAACGACATTGGTGAGGCGATGGCGCGCGCGGCGTTCCTTGTCGCATCCGAGACGGAGGCTGCCGCCATCGTGGCTCCAACGCTTCGCGGCAACACGCCCCGAATACTCTCGCGTCATCGCCCGAAACAGGCGGTGATTGCGGTGACGACAACGGAAGCCGTCCAGCGGCAACTGCTTCTTTCCTGGGGCGTTGTTCCGCTCGTTTCAGAAGAGGTCACCGATTCCGAGTCGATGGTTCGCAACGCCATCCGTCACGCGATCGATCGCGGATACGTGGTGGAGTCGGATCGTGTGGTGACGATCGCCGGAATGCCCCTCTCCTCGGCTCTGCCCTTGAACACCATCAAGATGCATATCCTCGGACACGTGCTGAACCGGGGACACGACGGTTTCGGGGGAAAGGTCACCGGGCGGGTGGTGAGGGCCGAGTCCGCCGACGACGCGCGCCGGCGTCTGAAGCTCGATTCCACTGAGGTATTGGTTACCCGGCTGGTGACAAAGGAGTACCTGGATCTGATTCCGGGTATTCTGGCACTCGTGTCCGAGGAACGATCCGAGGTTTCGCATGCCGATCTGCAGGAGATGAACGACACGCTCGTGCTGATCAGCGAAGTCCCCGACGCGCTCGCCCGTGCCGAGGACGGGACGACGGTGACGCTCGACGGCGAGCAGAAGATACTCTACGAGGGAGTCCTCTAGCCTTCTGCCGGCCTTCGAACGGAGCCACGCTACCGAGATGAGGGCGGCTTGTGTCTTTTCCGACATTTTTGTAGCATCGTGGAACCCCGGAGGTGATATGGCCGATACTCGAGAGCGAGTCGCCGGTGTACGAGGCAAGTATGAGGAGCTTTCGCTCCTTTTCGAGATCAGCCAGCTTCTCGATCAGAGCCTTGACCTCAACCAGGTCATCCAGCCTGTGTTGCGAACCACTGCCGAGCGACTCGACTATGCTCGCGTGGCGATCACGCTGCTGAACCGGAATACCGGCGAGATCTTCATCGAGGCAGCCCATGGGCTGTCTCGATCGCAGCAGCAACGCGGTCGCTACCGGCTCGGCGAAGGAGTGACCGGTCGTGTTGTGCAGACCGGCACACCGCAGATCATACCTCTGGTCAGCGAAGATCCCTCCTTTCTGAATCGCACCGGTGCGCGTGACAGGAAAGGCAGTCGGCAGCTCTCATTTATCTGCGTACCCATCAAGCTCGGCAATGAGACGATCGGAGCTCTGGCGATCGATCGGCCTGTCGCCGACAGTGACGAGCTCGAGGAGGACGTCCGCTTTCTCTCTATTCTCGCATCGCTGGTGGCACAGGCCGTCAAGATCCGACAGAAGGTCATGGAGGAGAAACGGGCGCTTCTCGAAGAGAACTCGCGGCTTCAGGAGGAGCTGAAAGAACGGTTTCGCCCGTCGAACATCATTGGCAGCTCACGCGCGATGCAGGATGTGTTCGACATGATCGCGCAGGTGTCGCGGAGCGACGCGACGGTTCTGGTGCGTGGCGAGAGTGGCACCGGCAAGGAACTCGTGGCGCATGCGATCCACTATAACAGCGGTCGTGCCGAAAGACCCTTCGTGAAGGTGAACTGTGCGGCGCTTCCGGAAACCGTCATCGAAAGCGAGCTGTTCGGCCATGAGAAGGGCGCGTTTACCGGCGCAGTCAGCACGCGCAAGGGTCGGTTTGAGATCGCGAACGGCGGCTCAATCTTCCTGGACGAGATTGGTGATTTGTCGCCCACCACGCAGATCAAACTGCTGCGCGTGCTCCAGGAACGAGAGTTCGAGCGCGTCGGAGGCAATGAAACGATACGGGTGAACGTTCGCATCATCACGGCAACCAACAGAAACCTTGAAGAACTGATTGTCGAGGGACGCTTCCGTGAGGACCTCTACTACCGGCTGAACGTATTCCCGGTGCATATTCCTCCCCTTCGCGACCGTAAGAGCGATATACTGCTACTCGCCGACCACTTCATCGAGAAGTACGCATCCGAGAATCACGTCGCTGTCAGGCGGATCAGCACCCCGGCGATCGATCTACTGATGAGCTATCATTGGCCGGGCAACGTACGAGAGCTCGAGAACTGCGTCGAGCGGGCAGTGCTCCTCAGCGTAGACGAGGTCATCCACAGCCATCATCTGCCACCGAGTCTGCAGTCGGCGGAATCCACGAACACCGAGTTTCACGGGACGCTCGATGAGAGCATCGACAACCTCGAGCGTGAGCTGATCCTCGACTCTCTGAAATCGACCCGCGGGAATATGGCGAAAGCGGCTCGACTTCTCGGCGTCTCTGAGCGCGTGATGGGACTGCGCGTCAAGAAACACGACATCGATCCACGACAGCTCCGCACGCACAGGTAGTACGCCGACCCATTTCCTACATAATGGTAGCGTTGGCATAATGAAACTACGTGAACGTAGCTATCGGTATCGCCCAACACCGAGCGGTCGTTCGGTAGAGATCAGTAACTCGTTACTTGGCAAAACGATACTCGAACAACCCGCGAATTCCTCCGGTTGGCACGGTTTCTGCTAAAAGCAGACAAACTATTCGTGGAGGATTTTGATGCGTAAGCGACTCTTCTTGTTCATCGTGTTGGCCGTCGTGCTCGGCGGAGGCAGGATGGTAGCTCAGGAGTTGACGATGGAGGATGTTTCCCTCGCCCTGGATATGATCTGGCTCGTATTCGCGGCGTCCCTCGTCTTCCTGATGCAGGCCGGGTTTGCGATGGTGGAGACCGGTCTGACCCGGGCGAAGAACGCCGGGAACATCATCATGAAGAATCTGATGGACTTCTCCGTAGGCGCTCTCGCGTACTGGGCGGTCGGATGGGCCTTTATGTACGGCGCGCCCGGTGCCGGCGGGTTCATCGGTCTGAACGGATTCGGCCTCGCCTACGACCAGGCTGGGTTGGAGGCGTACGGGGTCGGGACGATGTCCGAGATCTACCGGGACTGGTTCTTCCAGGTGGTCTTCGCCGCTACCGCCGCGACGATCGTCTCTGGTGCGATGGCAGAGCGAACCAAATTCACCGGGTATCTGCTGTACAGCGTCGTCATCTCGGCGGTGATCTACCCAATATCCGGACACTGGATCTGGGGCGGCGGCTGGCTCGCCGGACTCGGGTTCCATGACTTCGCCGGATCAACCGTCGTGCACTCAGTGGGCGCATGGTCTGCGATGGTCGGCGCGATCCTCCTGGGGGCCCGTCGCGGGAAGTACGTAACGGTGAACGGGCAGGTGACGGTCAAGGCGATTCCGGGACACAACCTGCCTATCGCGGCGCTTGGCGTCTTCATCCTCTGGTTCGGCTGGTACGGATTCAACGCTGGTTCGACGCTCAGCGGGAGTGATCCTGATATCGCCTGGGTTGCAACGACGACGACTCTCGCGGCGGGTTCCGGCGCGATCCTCGCCATGCTGACGTCCTGGGTGTGGTTCGGCAAGCCCGAGCCGACGTTCTCGATGAACGGCGCTCTGGCAGGGCTCGTCGGCATCACCGCCGGCACATGGGTTATCGGTCCGTTCGGTGCCGTGGTAGTTGGAGCAATCGCCGGGGTGCTCGTAGTAGCGTCCGTCGAGTTCTTCGACAAGGTGCTCCACATAGACGACCCGGTTGGCGCGATAAGCGTCCACGGGGTGTGTGGCGCCTGGGGAACGCTCGCCGTCGGGATCTTCGGTGACCTCGCAAAAATCGATTCCGGACTCGCACGTGGCGGACAGATCGGCGTCCAGTTGCTCGGCATTGTCGCAGTCTTTGCCTGGGTCGTGGTAACCGCTCTCGTGCTCTTTGGTATTCTGAAGGCGGCGAGGGTCCTGCGGGTCGAGCCGAAGGATGAGCTTCTCGGTCTTGATCTCAGCGAGCACGGGTCTGAGGCCTACAGTGGCTTCCAGATCTTCAGCAACATGTAAGGAGGGTGAGATGAAACTAATCGTGGCCTACATTCAGCCGCACAAGCTGAACGATGTGAAGGAAGAGCTGTACAGGAATGCGATATTCAAGCTCTCGGTAACCAACTCCCTTGGGTGTGGACAGCAGAAGGGTTACCACGAGAGTTATCGAGGCGTTGACATAGAGGTGAACCTCCTGAAGAAGATCCGCATCGAGATCGCAGTCAACGATGAGTTCGTCGATACCACCGTCGAGGCGATCGTACGTAGCGCTCGCACGGGCGAGATCGGCGATGGGAAGATCTTCATCACTCCGCTCGAGGAAGTCATCCGCATCCGAAGCGGGGAACGCGGGAAGGACGCCGTCGGCTGAGTTTCGCTCCGGCAGCGGGACCCCAAAGCGGCCCCGCTGCCGAGCTCTTGCACCCGGCCCCGCCTACGGCGATGATAGGCTATGAGCGCGCCGCGACGCCCAACCCTTGACGAGCTCACTGCTATCGCTCCACGGCTTGTCAACATGCAGGAGCGCGCTCCAAACGGGTTCTCGCCGTCCGATGCGATAGAACGGCTACCCGAACGGTACGTGCTCTCCTACGATCCTCCCACCATCGCACGCCACGTAGAGATGCTCTGTTCGATCTCTCGGGAGGAACCCTATGTCCTCGATGCACGCAGGATCACGGACGGTCGAATCGAACTCACTATCGTCTCGATCGACGACCCAGGTATGCTGAGCCTCCTTGCCGGCAGCCTCGCCGCGGCCGGCTTCAGCATTCAGTCCGGTGAAGTCTTCACCCTTCAGCGCGAACAGGCACCGCACCGCCGATCTGTGCCCCGCAGGGCGGGAATGCGGATGGCTCACTCCTCGCTCCCGACGCGTCGTATCGTAGACCGATTCGTCGGCGAGTTGCGACCTGGGTTCGCGGCCGAGCAGTTTTTCGCCGAGTTAACCGGTCAGCTCGACCGTGTCATCCCGCTCATACTCCCGGGAGGCGATCGAGACGAGGCTCGGCGGCTGGTGAATGAGGCTGTGGCCGACCGGCTGCGCAAGGACGAAGCATCAGTCGCGCAGACGCTCTACCCTCTTGAGATACGTTTTGATCTTTCTCATCCATTTGCAACGAGGATGATCATCACCGGAGAGGACACGCCGTTCTTCCTGTATGCACTCTCCGCCGGACTCAGCCTCCAGGGCATTTCGATTGAGACGGTATCAATCGAGACCCAGGAGCACGTGATAAGCGATGTCTTCGAGCTCCTCGACGGCAGTGGTGAACGAATCACCGATGCGGCAGCGCTTGACCGCGTCAGGTTTTCGGTTCTGCTCACGAAGCAGTTCACGTATTTTCTCGATCGCGCTCCCGATCCGTATACCGCGCTCGTTCGTTTCGAGTCCATGAGTCGAGACCTGGTCCGCGAGACGCAGGACTCCGGCATAGGTTCGCTGCTCAGCGAACCGCTGGTGCTGCGAGAGCTCGCGCAACTACTCGGCGCGAGCGATTTCCTCTGGGAAGACTTCATCCGGCTCCAGTACGAGAATATTATCCCCATGTTGAGCGAGCCGCGAGAGCTCAGCACGGACCCGGGGGACGTCGAGGCGCGACTGGAGGAGACCATTCGGAACGCCGGTACATTCGAGGAGCAGCGGGAGCTGCTCAACGAGTTCAAGGACCGCGAGGCGTTTCTCGTCGATCTCGACCACATACTGCATCCCGACCACGACTTCTTCTTCCTCAGCGATCGTCTCACGAATCTGGCCGAGGCGGTGGTGCGGCAGGCGATCGAGCTCTCGTGGCAGGCTCTAACCGAGCGGTACGGCCGGCCGCGCGCGGTGGCGGGGCTCGAGACGCAGTGGGCGGTCTTCGGTCTTGGGAAACTCGGTGGACGCGCGCTCGGATACGCGAGTGACATCGAGTTGCTGTTTGTCTACCGGGACAGCGGAACTACCGACGGTCCGTCCGAGGTGCCGAACGCTGAGTTCTTTGAGCGGCTGGTAATGGACGCCACCGGTTCCATACGTTCGAGACGCGAGGGGATATTCCGCGTTGACCTGCGATTGCGGCCGTACGGTCAGGCCGGGCCGCATGCCGTGAGCCTTGAATCGTTCAACCGCTACTATGGACGCGACGGGAAGGCGCACAGCTACGAGAAGCTCGCGCTGACGCGTCTGCGCCGAATCGGCGGATCCGAGAGTTTCGGTCTCCAGGTGGAGGAGCTGCGCGACGATCTTCTCTACCGGACCGACAGTATCGATCTCGCCGAGCTTCGCGATCTGCGGGAGCGCCAGTTCCGCGAGAAGACACAGTCGGGACGACTGAACGCGAAGTTCAGCCCCGGAGCGCTGGTAGATCTCGAGTATGGGCTGCAGATACTGCTCGTCCAGCACGGCCGAACAAACCTGCGACTTCGTACGCCGAGTTTGCACGCTGGTCTCGATGAGCTCGAGCGTTCCGGCGTCATGGAACCGGAGGAGGCTCATCGCCTGGTTCGCTCGTACCGGTTCCTCCGCAACCTGATCAACGGTCTGCGCATGCTGCGGGGGAACGCCCAGGACCTCTTTCTGCCCGAGGTCGGAAGTCTGGAATACGCGCATCTGGCCAGGCGCGCCGGGTATGCCGATCGGGAGAACCTCTCCGCCGCTCGTCAGCTGCATGTTGACTTCGAAGCGCGGACTGCCGCGGTGCGGGCCTTCCTCGAGCAGCACCTCGGGCGTGAGTCGATCCCTGGTCCGCGTCCGGGCAACGCCGCGGATCTCGTGCTCGCCTCCGGACTACCTGAAGACTTGACCGCGCAGATTCTCGACGGCGCCGGTTTGTCGAATCACACGCGTGCCCTGCGCGATATCGTCGCCCTCGCCGGACAGGGTACAGAGCGTGAACTCTTCAGCGAGCTGATCATCCTGGCCTGGCAGGCTCTGCGGGCGAACATCGATCCTGACACTGCACTCAACAACTGGGAGCGCTACGCATGTAGACTCCCGGACCGTGCCGACCACTACCGTCGTCTTCTCCGACAGCCACGCATGCTCGACCTCATGCTGCAGGTCTTTGCCACCAGCAGCTTTCTCTCGGATACGTTGATCCAGCATCCCGCGTTCCTTGACTGGGCACTCGACCCGGATATCGTCTCCCGGCCTCGTACGGATCAGCAGATGATTGAGGACGTCCGTGCCGAGGGCATCGACTACGCGAATGCCGGGCAGCGCAAGGCGATGATCAGGCGACGGCGAAAGCAGGAGCTGCTGCGCATCGGCACCCGCGACATCTGTCTTCGGACGTCGCTGCGGACGATTACCCGCGAACTCTCCGCGATCGCCCGGGCACTGCTGGTCACTGACCTCGAGGCCATCTGGAACGAGATAGAGGCTTCGGAGAGCGATCGTCGGCGTTTTGTCGTGCTCGCCTTTGGCAAGCTGGGCGGAAACGAGCTCAACTACAGCTCAGATATCGATCTGCTCGGCATCTTCGCCGACGGTGAGCCGGACCAGCGCGAGCGCGACTCACGTCTGTTCGGCGATGTCCTCAGCCGTCTGAGGGCTGACCTGTCCCAGCACACGGCGGAGGGGTACGCGTATCGGGTCGACTTCCGGCTGAGGCCGTACGGGAGCTCCGGGCCGCTCGTTCAGCCCTTCTCCGCGGCAGTGCGTTACTACGCGAACGATGCGTCGGCATGGGAGCATCAGGCGCTCCTGAAGCTCTCCCCGGTCGCCGGAGAGATCGCCGTTGGCACGCGGTTCCTCGAGACGATCCAGCCGGCCGCGTTCGGGCGGCTGGCCGCAGACGAGATCAGGGCAGGAATCAGGATTCTCCGTTCGCAGGCGGTCCGACAGACGACGGAAGACGACATCAAGACCGGTGAGGGCGGCATCCGGGATATCGAGTTTCTCGTGCAGGGACTGCAGTTGATCCACTTGAGAGATCACCCGGAGGTCCTGAGCGGGAATACGCTCGAGGCGATTGACCGTCTGCTCGCGGTTGGAGCGCTGGAGGGAACCACCGCACGCGCCCTTCAGGACGACTACGAACGAATGCGGCGGGTCGAACACTTTCTCCAGATATACGAGGATCGCCAGGTTCACGCACTCCCTGCGAACCCAACCGATCAGACTGCACTCGCCCGGCGCATGGACGGGCCCACGTCCAACGCCCGGTCGTTTACGGCCGACATAGCGCGTCGGCGTGCTCGAGTTCGCACATACTACGATCGTTTTCTGGCTTCCGGAGTCACCGACGGAGACCGTGGGGAGTCTACTTCTCGAACCGGCGCATGATCTCCGGGAACTCGTACGTCACGACGCCTCTGTCGTCGATTTCCATGCGCACCCGGCTGTTGTCGACGAGCGACTCAACTAGACGCTCCGACTCGTGCACCCCGAGCCCGGTCTCAACGACGATATCCGAGACCGTCAGGCGTCCCTTGAGTCGGTACGCCAGCTTGAAGATTGCAGCCTCGTCGGTGTGAGGAGCCCGCTGCGTATCCGGTCGGGTCAGCCGCCGGGCGTATTCATCGTCTATCTCGTACCGGCGCCAGCCACGAAGGGCTCCGGAAGCCACACGAACGACCAGGACGATGAAGATCAGCGGCATGAGGAGAAAGAAGGGGAAAAAACCGAAACCGAACATGTACCCTCTCGATGAATATACCTCAACCCGGGCTCACTATTCAAAGAGATTCTTCATCCGCGTGAAGCGCAGCCAGGAAACGCTCGTAGATCGTGAGGTAGCTCTCGTAGCCTTCAGTGAAGCGGCGGTGTCGGCCGGATACCGGTTCGTACCGTTCGGTGAAGCGAACGACACGGTCGGCCGCGTCCCACGGGCTGGTGAACTCGCCGAGTCCCGCGAGCGCGCAACAGAAGGCCCCGACGAGCTCGGCGTCGAGGACCTCAGGGCAGATCACGGGCAGACCGGTGATATCGGACTTGATCTGATTCCACACGGGATTCTTTGCCTGCCCGCCGCATGCGCGCAGTTCGCGCACGTCACACCCGGCTGATTGCAGGGACTCGATCGACCGGCGCACCGCGTAGCCGATCGAGTGAACGACTCCTCTGCCCATCTCGGCGGTGCCATGGTTGCTGCGCAGGCCCACGAACATCCCGCGCGAAAACTCCCACGTCGCGCCGCGATGCATCGACGGGAAGAAATACGGCTCCTCCTCGAACCCGGCAGCGTCGATCTCGGCAAGCATTCGCTCGTATCCGACCGACTGCTGACGCGAGATACGGCGAAACCACTCGAAGATGCGTCCTGTCGACGAGAGCACACCGGCGACGTTCCACAGGCCGGGAACCACGTGCGGCAGGCAGCGTACCTCGCTGCTGTCCGTCGGGTGGTTCCGGCAATGGTTGATGCCCTCGGACGTGCCGGCCCGATCACAGGTCAGGCCGGGATGGACGGCCGCTGTCCCGAGCAGGCTCATCAGGAAATCCGGGCCGCCGGCGTACACCGCGACGTCCTCGTTGAGACCGAACAGCCGACGACAGCGCTCCCCGGTGCGGCCGACGGGATCTCCAGGGCGAACGACAGGGGGGAGTCGTTCGCCGTCGATGCCGTATGCGCGCATGCCGGAGTCGTTCCAGACATGGGGGTCGAACTCCGGCGAGGGAGAGGTCGTATGGCTCATCCCGCCGAACAGGTAGGCAAGGTACTCCGGGCAGGTCATGAACTGCCACGTCCGTTCGTACACGTCAGGCCGCTGTGCGCGAAGCCAGTCGACCTTGGGCAGGAAGAACGACGGCTCCCCTTCCCGACGTTGCTCCCGCAGATCCATCCACAGTAGCGCATCATCGATGGGCGTACCGTCTTCGGCGACCGGGATGACGGTCGGGCCGTTCCCGCTGAGCACCACGGCCTCGAGGTCGTTCAGGTCGGGACACTGGTCGAGCGCGGCCTGCAGCGCCCGGACCCATTGCTCGGTCACCCATCCGTCGTTCTTCGCCCGCGCCAGGGGTTCGCGATGGAGCCAGCTCGGCGCCCGGCTCCTGCGCGAGAAAAGTCCTGCCTTTACCGACGACGTGCCGATGTCGAACGTCAACACATGGCCGCTCATTGGTCGCTTGTACCACGCGGGGTGCGCCCGGTCAACAAGGCGCTGCGAGAGAGCCGTTGACCAGAGTCGCGATGCTCGATACGCTTGTGGTCTACCGATTCTTCGGGGGAGGGACGTTGTCCCGACCGGCGGTCATAGCCCGCGAACCCTGTGGTAGGGTGGAACCGGTGCGATTCCGGTGCCGACAGTGCAAGTCTGGATGGGAGAAGAATACGGGCGTAAGCCCAATGCGCTCGAACGTCATGTCCCATCCGCCGTAGGAGGCTTCTGTGAAGAGGCTACTGTACCTGATGGCGGGGTTGCTCGTGCTGACGTCTACGCTCTCCGGCGGGGGGCGAACCGAGGCGCCTGATACCGAGCTTTACGCGATCGGCGTGTTCGTTCCCGGAGTTGTGGAGGGCAGTCCCACCTACGAGATGCTCGTCGCCGGCGTCCAACAGGCGGTCGCCGAGTCCGAGATGGCCACCATGAAAGTCGTGGAAGGCGGCTTCAACCAGGCGCTGTGGCAGCAGAGCCTCACATCGATGGCTGCCGGTGGCGAATACGACCTGATCGTCTCGAGCAACCCGGAAATGCCTGACATCGTCGAGGCGGTTCTCGAGTCTTTCCCGACTCAGCGCTATCTTCTGATGGATGCCTGGTTCCCCGGCAACTCGCAGGTTCACACCGTCATGTTCAACCAGCGCGAGCAGGCGTTTCTCTCAGGGCACTTTGCGGGTCTTGTCGGCCGCAGCGCCATGGTCACGCCTCGACAGACGCTGCGGGTGGGGCTTCTCGCGGGTCAGGAG
>SLST01000281.1 GCA_007130265.1 Spirochaetales bacterium | reverse complement strand
CGCTTCCTGAATGGCTCGCGCGCTACCCGCCTCGTCCGGTCCAAGCCGCACTTCCTTCTCCATCGCCTCACCTCAGCACCGAGCCGGTGCTTGTGTCAAGACGCTGCGCCGATCGAGCCCGCCGCCTGCGTGCCCCGATATGCAAGAACTGTCAGGACCGGGAGCGCAGAACCGGGTATCGTAGGGACGTGACGGTCTATCAGCAGATCCAGAACTCCATCGACTTCGTCGAGCGCCACCTCGCGGACAGCATCTCGTGTGAGCGCGCCGCGGCTGCGGCAAACATGTCGGTTCGCTCCTTCTACAACTACTTCGAGGCGCTCACCGGGCACACGTTCGGCGGCTACACGAGAAAGCGGCGACTCTCGCAGGCGCTGTGCCGGCTGCGGGACGGCGACGAGCGGGTGATCGAGGTGGCGATGGAGTGTGGGTACGAAAGCCCGGAGGCATTTTCGAGGGCCTTCAAGACGGAGTTCGGGTTATCACCCGTCCAGTTCAGGCGGAGCCGGCGAGTCCTGAAGCTGACGGACAGAATCTCAATAGTGGAGGAGTGTAGCATGGATGTTATTGTCAAGGATCTCGAGCGGATGCGGGTCGTGAGCTATGTGGGATACAGCCCCGACCCGGAGGAGAAGGCACACGACCGGCTATGGTCGTGGGCGAAGGGGAGCGGATACATCGACAGGCCTCACCGCAACTTTGGTCACGATACCGACACGAACGGGGGCGGGTACTGCAACGCGGGCAACCGTGAAAGCTACGGCTACAAGGTCATGATCACGGTGAGCGACGACGTGTCCGAGGCCGACGTGGACGCGGACCTGCGCGTGGAGACGATCGAGCCCGGACGGTTCGTGGTCACCGGAGTCGAAGGGGACGTGCAGACCGACTGGAGCTTCATTCCGCGCGGTTGGTCGAGCCTTCGCGAGGAGGCGGACAGACGGGGCTTCGTGCTGAAGCCCGACGGGCGGTGTCTGGAGGAGAAACTTGAGCCGTCGGCTGCGGGACACCTGCGGCTCGATCTGTACATGGAAGTGGAGTGAGGTCTTCCGCGCGGCGGGACGAAGGGGGCGCAGGGTTCCGGACATCTCGTGGACAGGTGTCCGGGGCCGGAGTACAATAATGAGGCGATGCATGCATACGATTACCGCGCTGCGCAGACCGTTGATGACGCTGTGACGCTGCTCGCGGCATCCGGGGCGCGACCGCTCGCGGGCGGCACGGACCTGATCGTCCAGCTGCGTCGCGGCGAACGCGATGCTGCTCTACTCGTAGACGTCAAGCGGATCCCGGAGCTTCTGGACATCAGCTTCGATCCGTCAGAAGGCCTGTCCTTAGGTGCGGCGGTCGCCTGCACCGATATCGCCGAGCACCCGCTGATCGCCGCTACCTACCCTGCGCTCGTCGACGCCGCGCGCCTCATAGGCGGTACGGCGATCCGAAACCGCGCGACGGTGGGAGGGAACCTGTGCAACGCGGCGCCGAGCGCGGACGCGATCCCGGCGCTGCTCGTGCTCGACGCACGGTGTATCGTGCGCGGCCCGTCTGGCACCCGGTCGGTCCGCGCGACGGACTTCTGCACCGGACCCGGGACGACGGTGCTGCAACCCGGAGAGCTGCTCGTGTCGCTGCGGCTGCCGCCTCCCGGTGGCCGAACCGGCGCACGCTACCTTCGCTTCATCCCGCGCGGCGAGATGGACATCGCCGTCGCGGGCGCCGCCTGCATGGTTCGGCTCGAGGAGCCGGGCGACACGATCGCCGAGGCGCGCGTCGCGCTCGCCGCGGTCGCACCGACGCCGCTCGAAGTACCCGACGCGGCGGCTGCGCTCACCGGTCGCCCAGCCGGCGACGAAGCGTTCGAGCAGGCCGCCCGGGCCGCTCGCGAAGCGGCGCGCCCGATCACCGACCAGCGCGGCACCGCCGCGCTCCGCACCCACCTCGCCGGCGTCCTCGTCCGGCGCGCGCTCGGTGACGCGTTTCGGCGGGCGCAGAGGGAGGACCTCGATGCCTGAGACGGCGGTCACCACGACGGTAAACGGAAGGCCGGTCACCTTTTCCTGCGATCCGGCGATGAGTCTGCTCGAATGCCTGCGCGACATCGTGCTCCTGAAGGGTCCGAAGATCGGTTGTCTGGACGGTAACTGCGGCGCCTGCGCGGTGCTCCTGGACGGCCGACTGGTGAACTCGTGCCTGGTGCTCGGCGTTGAGGCCGACGGTCGCGAGATCGCCACGGTCGAAGGACTCGAGTCGTGGCCGGGATTCGCCGCGCTGCGACAGGCTTTCATCGAGGAGGACGGGCTGCAGTGCGGATACTGCACGCCGGGTATTGTCGTTGCGGTGAAGGCGCTGCTCGACCGCAACCCGGATCCGTCGCCGGAACAGATCCGGGACTGGCTTGCAGGAAATCTCTGCCGGTGCACCGGGTACGAGACGATCGTGCGCGCCGTGCGGGCGGCCGCGGCGGCGCTGCGGGAAGCCCACGTCGCCGATGGGGAGGCTGGCGCATGAGGTACCGGACGGTCGGGACGCGGCCCGCACGAGTCGATGCCGCGGCGAAGCTCGCGGGCACGGCGGTGTTCGGTCCGGACGTCGACCTCCCGCACGCGGTGCCGGGCGCCATCCTGCGCAGCCCGCACGCGCACGCGCGGGTTCTGAGGATCGACACGAGCCGGGCGGAGGCGCTGCCCGGGGTGCTCGCCGTGGTCACCTCGCACGACCTTCCGCGGCCGGTCCCGCAGGACGCCGACCTGCGGCGATTGCGCGACAATACGCTTGCCGGGGCGAAGGTGCTCTACCACGGTCACCCCGTAGTGGGGATCGCGGCGCGCACACGCTTGCTCGCGGCCGAAGCGCTCGAGCTCATCCGCGTCGAGTACGAGCCGCTCGAGCCGGTGCTCGACGTAAGCCGCGCGATGGCCGACGGAGCGCCCATACTGGACGAGGCGCTGCGCACCGAATCGTCACGCCCCATGCCGGACCGGCCGACCAACATCGCGTCGTCCTTCAGCTACCAGCGGGGCGACCCGGATGAGGGGTTCGCCGGGGCCGACGTCGTCGTTGAGCGGGTCTTCGAGACCGCCACGGTCCACCAGGGGCACATCGAGCCCCACGCAGGGACCGCCGCCTGGTCGGACGACGGGTCGCTTACCGTACACTGCACGACCCAGGGGGCCTTCGACACGCGTGCTCACCTGCACCGGCTCCTCGACATCCCCGAAGCGCGCATCCGCGTGATCCCCACGGAGGTCGGCGGCGCTTTCGGGGCGAAGAATACGAGCTACGTGGAGGCGGTGGCGGCGCTGCTCGCGCGGAAGGCCAACCGCCCGGTGAAGATGGTCATGACCCAGCGCGAAGTGCTGCTCGCTACCGGGCCCACCTCGGGCTCCTGGATTCGGGCGAAGATCGGTGTGGGAGGCGACGGACGCTTCCTCGCGGTAGAGGCCGAGCTGCGGTTCGAGGCGGGCGCCTACCCGGCCGGGTGGGTCGCCGGCGCCGCGGCGAACATGTTCGCGGCGTACGACATCCCGAACGGCCGGATCGAGGGGTACGAGGTCCTGGTGAACAAGCCGAAGACCGGCTCGTACCGGGCGCCGGGGACGACGCAGTCGGTCTTCGCCGCGGAGACGCTGGTCGACGAGGCAGCCGAGCGGCTGGGCATGGACCCGTTCGAGCTTCGCCGGCGGAACCGCGCACGCGAGGGGACGGTCAGACTCGAAGGCATGCCGCACGCCTCGATGGGAAGCACGGAGGTGCTGAAGGCTGCGATGGAGCATGCCCACTACCTGTCGGCGCTGCCGCGGGCCTGCGGACCGTTGCGCTACGGACGAGGCGTCGCGTTCGCCTACTGGGGCAACTGGGGCGCGCGGTCGAGCGTGACACTCAGCGTCAACTTCGACGGGAGCGTCGATCTGCTGAGCGGGTCAGTAGACATCACCGGCACCCGGACGAGCGTGGCGATGCAGGCGGCCGAGACCCTGGGCATCGCGCTGGAGCGCATCACCTCGCGCGTCGGCGACACCTCGTCAACCGGCTATACGGACACGAGCGCCGGCAGCCGCACGACGATGGCCACCGGCGTGGCCGCGGTGGAGGCGGCGAAGGATGTGATCTCACAGATGCGTGCGCGCACGGCGGCCCTCTGGAAGATCACTGCCGACGAGGTGAGCTACCGGGACGGCACGCTCACGCGGACCGATACCGGCGAGACCATGGGCTTCGCCGAGGCGGCGTCCCGGCTTCCGGCTACCGGCGGCGCGCTGCGCGGCAGAGGGGACGTGGACGTGAAGCGGTGGGGCGGTGCGTGCACCGCGCACATCGCCGACGTGGAGGTGGACACCGAGACCGGCAGGGTCCGGGTCCTTCGCTACACGGCCGTGCAAGACGCAGGGAGGGCGATCCACCCGCAGCAGGTGGAGGGCCAGATACGCGGGGGCGTAGCGCAGGGAGTTGGCTGGGCGCTCTATGAAGGGTTTTCGTACGACGCGGAAGGGCACCTGCTCAACGCGAACTACCTCGACTACAAGATGCCGACGTTCCTCGACCTTCCGCCCATAGAGACGGTAATCGTCGAGGTGCCGTGGCCGGACCACCCGTATGGGGTTCGGGGCGTGGGCGAGCCGCCGATCGTACCGCCCCCCGCGGCAATCGCGAACGCGATCTGCGCCGCGACCGGGGCCCGGCTCACCACCCTGCCCATGACGCCCGCGCGCCTGCTCGAGGCGACGGGTGTGCTCGGCTGAGGGCGAGGTATCGCGAATGACCGATTCCGACAACACGCGGCGGCTGCGACACGGAGAGCGGCTGCACGCCACGGTGCTGTTCACCGACATGAAGGGCTTCACGGCCTTCTCGTACGACGCAGATCCCGAAGAAGTGGATCGCCTGATGACTTCGGTCTTCGAGGAGTTCACGAGGATCATCCACCGCTACGGCGGATCGGTGGAGAAGTACATCGGCGACGCCATGGTAGCGGTATTTGGTGTCCCGCGCGTCCACGAGGACGATGCGGTCCGCGCGGTCGGTGCCGCGTGGGAGTTCCGCCGGCTCGTTGCATCGGACTACACACATCTCACGTTTCGGACCGGGATCCACTTGGGACTGATCACGACCGGAAAACGCGGTGAGCACGACGTGGTCACCGGTCACGCGCTTGCCGTTGCGTCCCGGCTCGAGACGACAGCCGAGCCGGGTGAGATCCTCGTGTCCGAGGAGGTGTACGAGATCGCCCGCGAAGCGTTCTCATTCGGCGAGCCGCGTGAGGTCCGCGTGCGCGACCGCGAAGAGGTGGTGATTGCGCGGATCTTGGAAGACCGACGCGGCCGGGCTGCACAGACCGAACATCCCTTCGTCGGCAGGGAGGAGCTCCTGCAGGAACTCACCCGGCGCTACCTGCAGAGCACCGGCGGCTCGTCGGCGTCCGTTGTGCTCAGCGCGGCACCCGGGATGGGAGCCGGCGAGATCGCGCACCGATTCGCGGCGGAGATAGGGGCATTCCCGCGGTTCGACGGGGCGGTGATTATCGCCCGCCCGACTCCGTACTCCGCGAGCCCTTACAGCGCGATGCGGCACGCGATACGCAGACTTCTCGACCTCGACGACGTCTCAAGCGAGGGAGAGATCCGGGACGCCGTGGCGCAGACTGCGGTACCGGCAGAGTCGCAGAACGCGGTCGTGGACTTCCTCTGCAACGGAGCGAGCGATGTTGATCCGGGAGAACTCTACCCGATGGTTGGTGAGCTCCTGCGGCGCCTCACGCACCGTGACACCACGCTGTTTCCCGGCGTCTTCATCATCGACGACCTCGATGAGCTGTCTCCGGAGGAGCGTCATCTGCTCCGGTTCGTCGTAGGCAGCACGGAGTCGAAGCGTTTCTACGTGGCGACGAGCAGAGACCTCAGGAACCAGACGGTGGATATCCTGCCCAACGCATCAGTGCTCGAGGTACCTCCGCTGACACAGCAGGAGACCGCTCAGTTGATCATGGAGCTCAAGGGAGGTACGCCGGACGAGGAGTTCGTTGCGGAGATGCACGCTCGCACCGGCGGAAACCCGACCTTCGTTCACGAGTTGCTGCGCTATCTCGAGGAGTACCCCGGCGCGACCGAGCTGCCGGTCAGGATCCAGACCGTGATCCTCGCAGGTATCCAGGCGCTGCCGGAGGAGTGCCGGGATGCGCTCCGACGCCTGAGCGTGATGGACCATCCGTTTCGTCCGCAGGACGCGGAGCGCGTGTGCGGTGATGTTGCCACTGACGACGTACTAGACCGTCTTCTGGAACAACGCTGCCTGCGACGGGAAGGCGACCGATTCGTCTTTGCCGACGAGCTTACGCGCCAATCGGTGTACGACTCGCTGCTCCACCACAACAAACGCGTGCTCCACGCGTCGGCAGCTGAGTCGGTCGCGGACGACGATCTCCCCCCGGTCGTGCGTGTCCGTCATCTCGTCCGCGCGGGCGAAGAGAGACAGGCCGCACTCGCGCTTCGGGAACTGCGGGGACGCATGGCGAACTTCGACCGTCGCATGCTCGAACCCATCGACGCGATACTCGCGGGCTCTGCAGTCTCCGATCCGGGCCTCGTTGGGGAGCTTCTGTATCTGCGCCTCGCGATCCTGTTCAACACCAATGCACCGAATGGTGAAACCGACTCGAGCATCCGCAGGCTCCTGCGCATCGGGCTGGAGACCCGGAGCTCGGATCTCATGGGCAAGGCGTACGCCTTCCTGCTGGGGTGGCACTCGAGAGGCGGCGCGCTCACGGCCGCGCGACGCGCCGGCTACCTGGCGCTGCGCCACTACGAGCGCTCGGGAGCCGAAGCGCGCACGGACAGCGTTCGCGCCTTCCTGGCGATCGCGTGCATACGGCTGGGACACACCGATGAGGCAGACCGCCTGCTCGCCGAGCTCGGCAATCCATCGCAGCGGTACGGTGCGATGGGCGAGCGCGCGCTGGAGCGGTATGACTATCCGGCGGCCTACGATCACACACTGCAATCACTGGAAGCCGCCCGAAGCGACCCGCCGCAGATCGCCGCCTTTGAGAGGGCCGTCGAGTACTGCAGACTCGTGCGAATTCTGATCGCCTGCCGGTCATGGAGGACAATACTCTCAATACAGCCTGAGATCGACGGGGTCGCCGGACCGTGGTACGGCTATCACTCCGCCGTGTACAGCGGTCTCGCAATGGCTGCGCACCACCTTGGCATGCCTGACGAGGCTGTGTCGCACCTCGAGCGCGCGGCCTACTACAGCCGG
>SLST01000366.1 GCA_007130265.1 Spirochaetales bacterium | reverse complement strand
GGGACTACTGGGAAGCCCTCCACCCGCATACACTCGGGGCATCCTACATCAATTTCATGATGGAAGAAGGACAGGATCGTATCAAGGCTACCTACGGTGGTAACTACCGGCGGCTGCAAAAAGTGAAAGCCAAGTACGACCCGGACAATGTCTTCCACGTCAACCAGAACATTGAACCGGCATGAGTCACGCAAAGAGCTACGATGTGATTGTAGTCGGAGCCGGGTCGGCCGGCTGTGTGCTGGCCGCGCGGCTGAGTGAAGACCCGTCATGCCGAGTCCTTCTGCTGGAGGCGGGCACCGACTACCCTACCCGGCAACAATTGCCGGCCGAAATAGCCGACGGGACCCGCTTGCCGCCCGATCACTATCACGACCACGACTGGGGGTTCGTCAGCACCCCGGAGAACCAGACCAACCCTCCGGTTGAATTGCCCCGCGGACGCCTCGTCGGCGGCTCCTCGGCCGTGAACGGCACCTTCGCTCTGCGTGGCTTCCCAGAGGACTACGACGGCTGGGCTGCCGCGGGGAATCCAGGCTGGGGATTCACCGACGTGCTTCCGGCTTTCCGGGCACTGGAGCAGGATCTGGACTTTGGCGAGCGGCCGTGGCACGGACAGCACGGCCCGGTGCCAATCCGACGCTACGGTCCTGAGGAACAGAGCGTGGCCGCCCGTACATTCCTCGAGGCCGCAGAGCGGGCCGGGCACCCGAGCGTCGCCGACCACAACGAGCCCGGTGTCCGCGGTGCCGGACCAATGCCGGCCAACACCCTGAATCGGCTGCGAATGAGCGCATCAGTCACGTACCTTGAACCGGCTCGCGGTCGGCCGAATCTCACGGTGCGCGCCGGTGCCCTGGTCGACCGCGTCGTGATCAACCGTGGGCGGGCCGTCGCAGTGAAGCTCGCAAGCGGAGAGCGGATCGCCGGTGAGGAAATCATCCTTGCCGCAGGAACCTATGCGAGCCCCGGGGTTCTGCTCCGCTCCGGCGTTGGGCCGGCCGAGGACCTGGCGCGCCACGGCATCCCAGTCACAGTCGACCTGCCGGGTGTGGGTTGCAGTCTGATAGATCATCCGCTGTTGGCCATTATGGTGGCAGTCCCGCGCGAGCCGGTTGCGGGTCCGCACTACCAGACAATGCTCACCTGGCGCAGCGACGGGAGCAGCGGCCCGCCCGACGTGCACCTGTTCGCCTGGGGCCCAACGCCGCTCGAAAACGGTCCGCCGGATCACGAGCGTTTGGGCGTGACCGTCGGGCTTGTGGAGCCACGGTCCCGCGGCCGGGTCCGGCTGAGAACGTCCGACCCGACAGCAGCTCCGCTGATCGATCCCGCCTACCTCTCGGAGCCTGCCGACGTAGATCGTCTGGCCGCCGGGATCGATGAGGCCCGTCGAATCCTGGCCACTGAGCCGCTGGCTTCGCACAGGGTCGGCCAGGAGCTTACCCACAGCGGGGACGTTCCGGACAAGACGCTGATCCCGAAGCTACCTCAGATCGTTCTCACTTATCATCATCCGGTCGCCACCTGCCGCATGGGGCCCGAGTCCGATCCCCGAGCAGTGGTGGACTCCCACGGTAGCGTCTATGGTGTGGAAGACCTCACCGTTGGCGACGCGTCGATTATGCCGACCGTGCCACGCGCCAACACCAATCTGCCTACGATGATGGTCGCCGAGCGTCTTGTCGCAATTCGACGCGGGTAACGGCATGCTTGGCTGTTGATCCCCGGTTCGCTTCGCTCTCGCTTACTTCACCCTACCGGTCGGTGCGTCGTATTATCTTGATCCGGGTAGAACTGCTTCGTCCAATTGCGGTACGCCCCAATGGGACCGTCGCCCCGCATCAGCGCAGGAGGGGTCACGAATACCTTGTGCGTCCAGATGGGGACATCCTGCATGACATCGCCGACGAATCCCTTGATACCCATCCTGGCTACCAGGCCGGTCGTCCATGAGCGCGGGGCGAGCGCAAGGAGCGGATGGATTGTTGCGGGTCTCTCGACCCGTCTGACCGAGAGCGCGAGGCGCAGGAGGACCTCGTCCTCGTTGAGCGGGGCGGCGAGGACAAAGTGGCGGGTACGAATCTCCAGATTCACCGTGTGGACCTCCACCCTGGCGTATCCGAGTCCGTACTGGTGGATATCGAGCTCGGCCACGGATCCTGCGGGGCGCCCGAACGTCCTGCGCGGGCGGTTCATCCGGTACCTGGCGTTGAGGTATGCGCCATCGGTCTTCAGATCGCTGAGCATCTCCACGTCCCGGTACCCGTGAAGCAGCCGCAGATGCCCGATGTCACAGCTGTTCTCCGCGATCTCCTGCACGTGTCCGCGCATGCGGATCTCGTGGTGGAGGACCGGTGTCCACTCATCCGCATCGATGTCCGGGATCTCCCACGCCGGTTCGGCGCCGGTGACGTCGAGGTACACGAAGAGCATGCCGTGCCGCTCGCGCAACGGCCACGTTTTCAGGATCGCCTTCGGATGAGGCGTGGTGTCATATCCGTTGCGCACGCACGCGCCGCGGACGTCGAAGCAGGCGCCGTGGAACGGGCAGCGAATCGACTCCCCGCGAACGACGCCGCCATGGCCGATGTGCGCGCCCATGTGCGGGCAGGCGGGGTCGACGGCGGCCGGTATGCCGGACTCGGTTCGGAACAGGAGGATCTCCCGGCCGGCGAGCGTGCGGATGAGTGTCCCGCGCTGCGGCAACTCATCGGAAAACCCGACCGCGTACCAGCTGGTCGGGCATGGCGGCAGCTGTGCACTGTACATGCTTCCTCCACGTTCGCTGGACAGCTTCGGCCTCTCCGGAGACCTGCTTGTTCGAGGTCCGTCCGCTACAGCCGTGGCTTCCCCAGTATCTTGATAAAACTAATAAAGTTCAACCGGTCACCATGCCGGCCACCAGTCCTACTCGAGATGCAAGTCAGTTGATCCTTCCTGATAAAAAACGCAAATCGCAGGGGTGTCTGAAGACGAGAGGGTTCACCTCGCGGCCTACCGCTTCCCCATCGACATGAAGATCACCGAGACGATCTGCCACGTTTCGTCTCGCCGACTTCACATGACAACCAGGGGCGCGCTGAAGTGGTGGTCGCCGGTGCGCCCTCTGGTCTCTCCGTTCTGGTCGCGGACGAAGGGAATCACCGACATCATTGACCTGGAGACGGGTAACCTGAACTCCATCACGGCCTTCGTTGTGGGATGCCTCAACGACCACTAAGAAGGGCCCGAGTTTGAAGTGGCGAGCGGACGCACAAGTGAGGTCAACTGGATCGCCCGGTCGCTCAAGCGGATGGTGCTTGCGCAGCAGACAGTAGGGACCCCAGTTCAGATGCCGGGTGCGCGACCGTCGGTTAAGCCGTCTGAACCTCAACGCTTCACTCACCGAATCCTGTCGGTGCAACAAATGGAGTGTCCGGTTCTCGAAGGGGGCCGGCGCGCGGCATGGTCTATCAGCCGATTCGAGGCAAGGCCGCGTCCTCCTGAGGCGCGGCTTGACACCTGGCAGAGCCGGGAGGCGCCGTTGCGCGCCGCGGTAGGGGATGTTAATCTCGCGGTACGATAGGAGGAGGGTCGCCGATGCGTGACGATGATCATCACCCGTTGGGAGCGACACCGCGCGAGGGCAGTACGACGTTTCGCGTCTGGGCGCCGCATGCCGAGGCCGTTTCAGTGGTGGGCTCGTTCAACGACTGGGCCGCGGATGCAGCCCCCATGGCGCGCTTGGCCGACGGCACATGGCAGGCCGACGTCGAAGGAGCGAAGCCCGGCGACCAGTACCGCTTTCTCCTGCAGACGCCTCAAGGCAAGCTCTGCAGGATCGATCCCCGAGCCCACGAGGTCACTAACTCGGTCGGCAACGGCGTCATCCGCGATCCCTCGCACGAGTGGCACAGCGAAGCGTTCGAGCTTCCGCCCTCGAACGAACTGGTCATCTACGAGATGCACATCGGCACGTTCCATCGCGCCTCGGAGGACACACCGGGCACTTTTGCCGACGCGATCGAGAAGCTCGATCATCTGAGGCGGCTGGGTGTGAACACCATACAGATCATGCCGGCGATGGAGTTCGCGGGCGACGTCTCCTGGGGCTACAACCCGGCGCACATCTTCGCGATCGAGAGTGCCTATGGCGGCGCTGACGGCTTCAAGGACTTCGTTGAGGCAGCACATAGCATCGGCTTCGCCGTCATTCTCGATGTCGTCTACAATCACTTCGGCCCGTCTGATCTCGATCTCTGGAAGTTCGACGGCTGGTCGGAGAACAACAAGGGCGGCATCTACTTCTACAACGACTGGCGGAGCGAGACACCTTGGGGCGATACACGACCGGACTACGGGCGGACCGAGGTCCGAGACTTCATCAAAGACAATGCGCTCTTCTGGCTCGACGAGTACCACCTCGACGGACTGCGCTTCGACATGACCCTCTATATCCGCAACGTGCGCGGCGACGAAGATGACCGGGGCGACAGTCTTGAAGAGGGCTGGGGTCTGCTGCGCTGGATAAACAACGAGGTCCGCGAGCGTTTCCCCGGGCGGCTCACGATTGCCGAGGACCTGCGCAACCAGGCGTCGATCACCGCACCCGACGGCGCCGGGTTCGGCGTCCAGTGGTGTAGCGAGTTCGTCCATCCGGTGCGAGAGGTTCTCCTGCAGCACCGGGACGAGTACCGGCAAATGGGAACCCTCGCGCACGCCTTGGAGCATCACTACAACGGCGACCCCTATCAGCGCGTGATCTATACCGAATCCCACGATGAGGTGGCGAACGGCAAGGCGCGCATCCCGCACGAGATCGCCGGCGACGACGCGCACGACTGGGCCGCACAAAAACGCTCGACCTTGGGTGCGGCCTTGCTCCTGACCGCGCCCGGGATCCCAATGCTCTTTCAAGGCCAGGAGTTCCTCGAGGGTGGCTGGTTTCGCGACACCGTGCCGCTCGATTGGGACCAGGCCGAGGGTTTCCACGGAATCACCAGGCTTTACCGCGACATGATCCGCTTGCGGTTGAACCGTGGCGGGGTGACGGGCGGGCTCTCGGGCCGCGGGCTTGCGATCCATCGCATCGACGAGGGGCAGAAGCTGATCGCCTACCACCGTTGGGATCAGGGTGGCCCGGGCGACGATGTGGTGGTGGTGATCAACGCGCATCACCAGCCGCGCGAGGCCTATCGGCTGGGCTTTCCGCAGGCCGGGCGATGGAAATTGCGGCTCAACACCGATTGGCAGGGCTACAGTGACGCCTTCGGCAACTTCACCAGCCACGATGTGGAAGCTGTAGAGTACGAGCACGACGGCCTGCGTTTCTCGGCGGAGCTCGCCATCGGCCCCTACACGGCACTGGTGTTTTCGCAGGAACCCTGACGCCACATAGTGGTAGCTCAATGGATCTCGCGCTCCAGCAGCCCAGGGCGACCGTGAGGTGGAGTCCGGCAACACGGTTTCCCACGATCCGGACAGGTCGCACCTGGACTGAAGCGCCAGGGCATCGGTCGCTACCGGCCTACTCCGCAGCCAAGGAGTTACCGCATCGTTTGCAGAACACCGCATCCGCATCATGAGCTTTCAGGGAGCAGGCCGAGCATCGGCGTCGATTCACAGCCGACGCACCGGCCCGGCTGATCTCGACGGTGACGATCCCGGTCGGAACCGCGATGATGCTGTATCCAAGGATCATGACGATTGACGCCAGCGTCTGGCCTGCCACCGTCTGTGGGGCAATGTCACCGTACCCAACGGTTGTCAGCGTCACGATCGCCCAGTAGATACTTCGTGGTATGCTCGTGTACCCACTGTCGGCGCCTTCAACGATGTACATCAACGTGCCAATAACGATCACCATCGTGCCGACACCGAACAATAAGACCAGTATCTTTCGCTTACCCGCGATTAACGCATCAACGATGATACGTCCTTCGCTCAGGTACCGACCGAGTTTGAAGACCCGGAACACCCGGAGAAGGCGAACAGCCCGCACGACGACAAAATACGCACGTCCGCCGAACAATGCCGTGATCAACGTCGGGAGAAACGCGAGCAGATCAACGATCCCGAAGAAACTGAAGACGAAGTCGCTTGGTCTGCGCAGGCAAAGAACTCGCAGGAGATACTCTGCGGCAAACAGGACCGTAACAGACCACTCGAGAATCAGGAACAACTGTCTAGGCGGCTCCGATTGACTCGACGCTCTCGAGCATCACCCCGGCCGTGCTGAGCAGGATCAAGAGCAGCAGGACGATATCAAACACTTTGCCGGTGAGCGTCTCCGACGCGAACAGGGTTGCGTGCAGCCGTTGCTGCCACGTTCGGGTTCCGGGAAGTGTTTCATCCGTACTCATGCTACGCCCCGCCATGCTGATGGTCCGTCCGCGGGTACACTATCTGCCACGGCCGGAATGAGCAAGCCACTATACCGGGCAAGATATGGCCGCGAGGTTCGTACGCTCTTGCGGAGACCACACGGTTGCCGGAGTTCCGGACCGAACTTGCAGGCCGTTCTGGCCGTTAGGTGGAAAGCGGTATTGCCGGCTATGCAGCAGATCAGATGTACGCTGCATCGGATCAGGCCTGACTCAGTGATCTGCGGCACGGGGACAAGCGCTATCTCAGTCTGAAGCGACGTATCTCGTATACGGCTGTGGCGAAGAGGACGCCTCGTTCGCCACGAACCCGAAGTTTGGTTTCTTGCTGCCAATCAAGATACAAGTCGGAGTTCGCTTCTGTCCTCATGATCTCACTTCTCAGACTCGCGGCGCCTTCTGAGGTCAGACTGAAATCCCCGGAGAAACCGGGGCGATTCAACGTGCGCCAGAACAACAACTGCTGTCCGGTTCCCGGCAGACCGGATAAGCGGTACTTTGTCACCGTGGGTAAGAGGTTCCTGTTTATCGCGATTGGACTCGTCGTGCTGCTTGTGGCGGGTTACCTGATTCTCACGTTTTCGCTTGATTCAATCGTCAAGTCCAGGGTCGAGCAGATCGGCACCGAGATGACAGGCACCCGGGTGACGGTGGACAGCGTCTCTGTTTCGCCGTTTTCCGGTGAAGGCACCGTCCACGGCCTGCGGATAGCCAACCCCGTGGGTTACGCGCAGGACTCTGCGATGGATATAGGTAACCTGTTCATAAGGCTCGACGTGCGTTCGATTCTGTCCGATGAGATCGTTGTCAAGGAAGTGCGAATATCGAACCCCGTTGTGTATCTGGAACAGAAACTGCCGGACAATAATCTGGCAACGATCTACAGCTCCATACGCG
>SLST01000170.1 GCA_007130265.1 Spirochaetales bacterium | reverse complement strand
GCTCGCGCTCTATCTCGTGGGCCTCGCGGTGGGACGGATCGTCGTGGGTGCATTCGGCGGTCGCAGCCGACCGGTTCGAATCATCATCGTGGCCGCGGCGCTCGCGCTTGCGAGCTCATCGCTCCTCTTCTTCGCTCCGCTGCCGCCCGCCGCCCTGCCGGTCCCGCTCTTTGTCCTGGGCGTCGCCGCCGGGCCGATGCTGCCGCTCGCGATCGCGGCGGCCGGACTGCGTTACCGGCACGCGGCCGGAGCCGCGATGGGGATCGTCAAAGTTGCGATACCCGTGGGCGGCGCTGCGATCCCCGGCCTCGTAGGTCTCGTCTCCGACGCCGCGTCGTTCGCGATCGCGCTTTCCATACTGCCGGCCGCGGCCCTCCTCGTGCTCGCCGTCGCGGTCTGCGCGGAGGTGGTCGCGAGGTAGCCGGGCATTGGTGCCGGCCGGACACCGGCGCCGTGGACCGCACGACCGCGCGATCTCGCTTGACCGCAGGGCCCGGCCTTACGATAGTTGGACATACAACTATCAGAGCTATGAGGAGAGAGGATGAGCGACTACGACGTCATCGTGATCGGTATCGGGACCGCGGGAGAGACCGCGGCGGGAATCCTTCGCGAAGCGGGCAAACGCGTGGCGATGATCGACCACGGGCCGGTGGGAGGTACGTGCGCGCTGCGCGGGTGCCAGCCCAAGAAGTACTTCGTGGTCAACAGTCACCTCGTCGCGGAAACCCGCGCGCTCGCAGGTCACGGCGTGGGGCAGCCGGCGACGACCGACTGGGTGGCGCTGCAGCGGTTCAAGCGCGAGTTCACCGATCCGGTTCCGCAGGGCACGAAGCGCTCGCTCGAAGAGCAGGAGATAGACGTCTTCGTCGAGCGGGCGAAGTTCACCGGAGGCGGCGCGATCGTGCTCGGGGAGAGCGGGCGCGAGCTTCGCGCGGAGAAGTATCTCATCACCGCCGGCGCCCGCTCCCGCGAGCTTCCCATCCCCGGCGGTGAGCTCGCCGCCACGAGCGACGACTTTCTCGAGCTCGAGAGGCTCCCTTCATCGATGGTCTTCATAGGCGGCGGCTACATCTCCATGGAGTTCGCCTTCGTCGCTGCGCTCAGCGGAGCCCGGGTTACCATTCTCCAGCGCGGACCGCGGGTTCTGCCGCTCTTCCCGGCATCGCTCGTCGACCCGGTGGTGGAGGAAGGAACGGCGCGGGGGATCACCTTCGTCACCGACGTCGAGGTCACCGGCATCGAGAGAGGGGGGCGGGGGTATCGCGTCGGCACGGATGCGAAGGGCGATTTCGACGCCGAGTGGGTGATGGCCGCGATCGGGCGCGTGCCGAACGTCGAGGAGATGGGGCTTGAGGCGACAGGGGTGGGAGTGTCGGGGCGCGGCATCGAGACGAACGAGTACATGGAGACCGCCGTTCCCGGTACCTTCGCCGCGGGCGACTGCGTCGCGACGAAGCAGCTTGCGCCTATCAGCGACATGGAGGCCCGCGTCGCGGCGAGGAATATCCTCTCGCCCGGTTCGCAGCGGGTGGACTACGGACTGATACCGTCGGTGGTGTTCACGTACCCGCAGATGGCGAGCGTCGGCCTGACTCGTGAGGAGGCGCAAGCCGAGGGACACACGGTGGTGGTGAAGACCGGCCGCGGCGACGCGTGGCCGAACTATCGTCGGATTGGAGGCGCCACGGTCTACTACGAGACGGTAGTCGAGGAGCGCAGCGGCAGGATTCTCGGGGCGCACCTCACGAGCCCGTCGGCCGGAGATCTCATCAACGTCTTCACCGCGGCGATCCGGGGCGGCATGACCGCGGACGAGCTCCGCGAGGTACCGTGGGCGTACCCCACTTACGCTTCAGACGTGAAGTACATGGTGTGACCGTCCGCGGCGGCGACTGCTGCACGGGGCCGCTTTTTCAGCCGAGCACCCGGTCCAGGTTGAAGGCGGCGCTGATCAGCGCGAGGTGCGTGAACGCCTGCGGGAAATTGCCGAGCGCTTCGCCGAGCGGGCCGGTTTCCTCAGCATACAGGCCCAGGTGGTTCGAGTAGCCGAGCATCTTCTCGAACATGAGTCGCGCTTCCTCGAGGCGGGCCGGGTCGTGCGCACCGGCGCGCGTGAGCGCCTCCACGAGCCAGAAGCTGCAGATATTGAACGTCCCCTCCTCGCCGGTGAGGCCATCCGGCGATTCGCAGACATCATAGCGAAAGGTAAGGCTGTTCGAGACGAGCCCGCCCTCGCTCGGGCTCCTGAGCGTCGCGTCGAGCGTCCTGAGCATCCGGGGATCGGTGGGAGAGACGAAGAAGACGAGCGGCATCATGAGGTTCGACGCGTCGAGCGATTCGCTTCCGTACGACTGCACGAACGCCTGCCGGCTCTCGCTCCACCCCTTCTCCATGATCTCTTCGTAGATCTCGTCGCGCACGCGCATCCATCGGTCTCGATCCGACGGAAAGGATCGCTTGTCCGCGAGGCGAATCCCCCGGTCGAGGGCGACCCAGCACATGAGCTTCGAGTAGACGAAGTCACGCTTGTCGCCGCGCACCTCCCAGATTCCCTCGTCGGTCTTCCTCCAGCTGTCCGCGACCCAGTTGACGAGCCTGCGAAGCTGTATCCACAGGTCGTAGGAGATGGGTGAGCCGTGTTTGTTGTAGAGGTAGACCGAA
Source organism: Spirochaetales bacterium (assembly GCA_007130265.1). GTDB lineage: Bacteria > Spirochaetota > Spirochaetia > DSM-27196 > SLST01 > SLST01. The sequence goes on along the minus strand of SLST01000170.1, from coordinate 4,619 downwards.
TCCATCAGCTCGCCGTAGATGTCAAGCTGAAGCTGGTCGTAGGCGCCGTTACCGATTCGCACCGGCGCGCTGTCGCGGTAGCCCTTCAGGTGGGACAGCTGCTGTTCGGACAGATCGTGGCGGCCGTCGATCCCGTACATGATCTGCAGCGACCCGTCGGGGTTGAGCTCGTGCGCCCGCTCCTCGATCCATCCCATGAACGCCTCGGCCTCCTCCGTGAAGCCGATGCGCATCAGCGCGTAGAGGGTGAACGCCGCGTCACGGACCCAGGTGAAACGGTAGTCCCAGTTGCGCTCGCCGCCTATGCCTTCAGGCAGGCTCGTCGTGGGCGCTGCGACGATCGCGCCGGTAGGCGCGAAGGTGAGGAGCTTCAGGATCAGCGCTGAGCGGTTGACCATCTCTCGCCATCTCCCGCTATAGGTGGACCTCGCGATCCAGCTGCGCCAGTAGGCGACCGTGTGTCGGAACAGTTCCTCCGACTCGCCCTCCGGGAGCGCACCCCCGCAGCCGGCGTTGCGCTCGACCTCCTGGAGGATGAAGGTGGTCGTCTCGCCCTCGCGAAGCGTGAAGGAGGCCGACGCGCCGTCGCCGTCCGGTTCGATCCTCGTGCCGCTCGCGAGTCCCAGTGCGAGCGGGTCGCTCTGGAACGAAACACCGTTCTCCGCCGGCAAAACCTCGTGCGACGCCCGGCCGTAGTCGAAGGCGGGGGTGCACGACAGCTGCCAGGAGAGCTCCCCGCGAACCGTGGTAACGCGACGAATGAGCTGATGAGTACCGCGTCGGCCCTCTATCCCGCCTACCGGCATGAAGTCGACGACCTCGCCTATCCCGTCCTCCGAGAGAAACCGGGTCACCAGGACGTTGGTCTCAGGCCAGTAGAACTGCCGGTGTCGCGCGGAGCAGTGGTCCGCCCAGATCCGGAAGCTCCCGCCTTTCTCATCGTCGAGGATCGCGCCGAAGATGCTCGGAGAGTCGAAGTGCGGAAAGCAGTACCAGTCGACCGATCCGTTCACTCCCACGAGGGCGACCGTGTGCATGTCCCCGATCACGCCGTAGTTCTCGATTGGTTGGTAGCCCATCTCAGCCTCCGCTCCTTCGCCCCGACGGTACTGCGAAGCATCACGATTGGCAACCAACAGACTTGGGGGTGCAAGTATCAGTGCTTCCATCCTGGGAAACGAAGCGCGGACACGACGATTCACCTCAGCCGAGCGCCGCGACATTTCGCGGAAGATCCGGACGCGTACGTCCTCCCCCGACCTTCTTGTCGCGGCGGGCCGGCGGGAGTACCTTTTCCTCCCATGTCTGTGACCGCGACCGCCCCTGCGCGGGAGTTTCATCTCCCGCATCTCAAAGAGTACGACACCTCGAGTCCGCTGCGGTGGATCGCGTCGCACACCATGCAGTACTGGTGGCTCCCGGCGATCCTGGTTGCCACGTCCATCATCAACAACTGGGCGTACGGGAACGTACCGCTCAACGTGGGCCGCGGGTTCGACGTCGTCTCACAGCCGGGCTGGGGCTGGAACGAGCTGCTCCTCGTGGCCGCGATCGTGGCGGGCTCTGCGGTTCTGCAGGGCATCACCGGACTGATGCGCAACCTCGCGGTCGAGCTCCTCGCGCAGCGGATCGAGCGCGACAGTCGTGAGGAGCTCTACGTAAACCTCCTGGGCAAGAGCCAGAGCTTCCACGCGTCGCAGCGGGTCGGCGATGTGATGGCCCGTGCCACCAACGACGTCAAGAGCCTCAACCAGATGTTCAGCCCCGGCGTGATGCTGATCGTCGACAGCTCACTCGCGATCCTCGTACCTCTTGTGATGATCCTCGCGATCGATGTCAGGTTCGGGCTCGTCCCCGTGCTCTTCCTCGTACTCCTTGTGTTGACCGTGCGGAACTACAACAAGCGACTCGCGCCGGTCAGCGCGTCGCAGCGGATGGAATTCGGCGCGATGAACAGTCAGCTCACCGACGCGATCAGCGGGATCGAGGTCGTGAAGGCGAACGTCCAGGAGCGCTATGAGCTCGACAAGTTCGCCGGCCGCGCCAGGGCTTTCCGCGACCATTTCGTCCGGCAGGGCGATATCCAGGCGCGTTACTGGCCTATGATGGCGTTCGCGGTTTGCTGGGGCCTCGCGCTGCTGCACGGGCTGCTCCTCTGGCGTGCCGGACTCGTGACGCTCGGCAATGTCGTGAGCGTCATGGGCCTCTTTGGCACCTTTCGATTTGCTACCTTCATCTCGCTCTTCTCGTTCAGCCTCGTACAGATGGGGATCGCCTCGGCGGCACGAATACTCGAGCTCATTACCCGAGTGACCACACTCGACCAGAACGTAGACGGGTACCGGGAGACGATTCACGGTCTCGTTGAGTTCCGTGACGTGAGCTTTGACTTCGAAGACCCAATCGGCGTGCAGGACGCCGGCGGTCCGCGTTCGGGAGCGCGAGTGCTCGACCGCGTTACGTTCACGATCGATCCGGGCGAGACGATCGCGGTGGTCGGGCAGACCGGCGCCGGCAAGACGACGCTCACGAGGCTCGTGAACCGGATCTTTGACCCGACCGAAGGCGAAGTGCTCGTCGACGCCGTGAACGTCCGTGACTGGAACCTCGCGAGCCTCCGCAGCCAGGTTTCCACGATCGAGCAGGACATCTTCCTCTACTCGATGAGCATCGCGGAGAACATCGCCTTTGGCCGGGCCGACGCGACTGACGAAGAGATACGTCGCGCCGCGCGGGAGGCGCAGGCGGACGAGTTCATCCGCTCTTTCGAGAACGGCTATGACACGATGATCGGTGAGCGCGGGGTGACGCTCTCAGGTGGCCAGCGTCAGCGGCTCGCCATCGCACGCGCCTTCCTGACCGATCCGCGCATCCTCATTCTCGACGATAGTACGAGTGCCGTCGACAGCCGCACTGAAGATCAGATCCAAGAGGCAATGCGACGAATCGCTTCGAACAGAACCACGATTCTCATTACCCATCGTCTGAGCCAGATACGAAGAGCCGACCGGATTCTCCTGCTTCGTCGCGGCCGGATGCTCGACACCGGCACCCATGGCGAGCTCATGGAACGCTGCGACGCGTACCGGCGCATCTTCGCGTATGTGTAGGAGGGGACGTGGCATTCATCCTTGACGGTCTCGAGACCGAGTCATACGACCGCACCTACCGCGACCGCGACCTCATCCGCCGTATCGTGACCTACTTCGCGCCCCATGCCAGGGCGATGGCCGTCGTCGCCGTGATGCTCGCGCTGACCTCGCTGTTCGACGCGCTCGCGCCTATCGTCATCTCCCGCGCGATCGACACGGTCGCCGAACGCTCGGGCCTGAATCACATCGTGCTCATGAGCTCGATCGTGTTGCTCGTCGGCCTTCTTGCATGGGTATTTAACTTTGTGCGTCAGCGGGTCGCCGCACGGGTAACCGGGGATGTGGTGCTCAAAGTGCGGACCGACGCCTTCAAGCACGCCGTCTCGCACGACATGAGCTTCTTCGATGAGACGCCGGTCGGGAAGATCGTGAGTCGGATCACCTCGGATACGCAGGACTTCTCGAACACCGTCGTCCTCACCCTCGACCTGCTCAGTCAGATCCTGCTCGTGGGGGTGCTCACCGCCTACCTCTTCACGGTGAACTGGTGGCTCACGGTCGTGCTCCTGGTGATGGCGCCGCTTGCCGCTTGGATCGCGCTGAGCTTCCGCAAGCTCGCCCGGCGGGTGACGCTTGACGCCAAACGAGCGACGGCGACGATCAACGCGCACATGCAGGAGAGCATCGGCGGGATTGCCGTCGCCAAGGCGTTCCGGCAGGAGGGACGGCTGTACGGAGACTTCGTGCGCGCCAACGCGCTTGCCTACCGCGTCGGGTTCCGCCGCGGGGCCGTGCTCAACCTCATCTTCCCGGTCGTCGGCATCGCGGCCGGGGTTGGCACCGGCATCATCCTCTTTCTTGGCGGCTTCGGCGTCACGACCGCGCCGCCGCTCGATGCAAGTCCGTTTGCCGCCGCGGTCTCGGATCTCCGTCGGATGAGTCCGGGCGAATGGTATCTGTTCCTGCAGGCGGTCGGATTCTTCTGGTGGCCCGTCCTCGGCATCGCGAGCTTCTTCTCGCAGTTCCAGGACGGTCTGAGCGCCGCCGAGCGGGTCTTCGCGCTCATGGACGCCGAATCGACGGTGCAGCAGAGTCCGAGGACCGCTCCCGTCGAGGAGCTTCACGGGAAGATCGCCTTCGACCACGTGCGCTTCGCCTACTCGTCGAAGGAGATCGTACTGCCCGACCTCTCGATCGACTTCCCGGCAGGGAGCACCATCGCGCTTGTTGGTCACACGGGCGCCGGCAAGACGTCGATCGTGCGGCTCATCACCCGATCCTACGAGTTCCAGGACGGCTCGATCCTCGTCGACGGACGAGACATTCGCGATCTCGATCTCGACACCTATCGTCGCCGGATAGGGGTTGTGCCCCAGACGCCGTTTCTCTTCAGCGGCACGGTGGAGGAGAACATCCGCTACGGACGGCCCGACGCGACGCCTGAGCAGGTGCGCTTCGCGGCTTCACACGTGGGCTCCGGTGACTGGCTTGACGACCTGCCCAACGGCCTCGCGTCCGAAGTCGGCG
>SLST01000124.1 GCA_007130265.1 Spirochaetales bacterium | reverse complement strand
GAATACCTTCAAAAGCGGTTGCCGTGTGCCAGCGCTGCTGTAGCCAGTCGGCTATGCCGGTATCGACGGGGCGTTGCCAGAGTAGATCGGCGCTGAGCAGGAGTAGGGCGCTGAGGAGTAGATAAGATAGGATTGATTTATTACTATGTCTTTCTATTAAACTCAGCCAAGTTTTTGAATTATACATATTTTAAGACAAGTTGAACGTTATGGGATCATGTGTGATTCGATAGTGCACTCACGCAACCTTGGCCAAAGTAACAACGCTTTGGCATATTGCTCGGCGGTTTCTCTGAAAGTTTTTAGCCATGGAGTGTCTAGGTGTCTTGGTTGTGCGATAGCTTGGTTGGCTTGTTCAATCAGCACGGCTAAGTCCCTTTGCCAATGTGATCCTGTCGTTTGGTTTGAAGCTTGATTGATACGATAAACCGCCAATTCCACCGTTTTTACCCGTAAATAGTCCTGCTCTAATTCCGCTGTAAGTTGTGGTGTCGCTAGGGTAGCCAGGCTGTGGTAATAATGAGCCAAACATTCAATCCGCGTTAGGGGCTCATGAATGGTGGTATTCAGTGGACTGTTATGCATGCTGCGAGCGATGACATACCCGAGACCAGGCATGGGACTGGTAGCACCCAAGGTGGGGCGTTGCCAATAGCGTACCGGTTCGGGATGGTGTGGCAAAGACCATGAATCAATCAAAAATAAGGCATCAGGATGTAGTGTAGTTATACCGTTGCCGAGTACTAGATCTTCATTTCGACCCGCTGGTAGCATGCAGGGCAATAGTAACCGATTGTCAAGACCGGTTAATGTCGTGGTCATAAGGTTCTCATCATAGGTTAGAACCGGCTGGTTATAACCACGCCAAAAACAGCGTTCGATCTGATCACGCTTCGAAAATTGTTGCAGATACTGGCCAAGCTGTGTAAGACAGTCCGAAGGACGTGTGTAGAGCCAATCCATGTGTTCAGTTCCCGGATCACCACAGGTTCCGTTAACCGTAACACTTACTCGTGTGTTACCGTTAAGGCGTTTCCGAGCTATTGGATCCAGTGTGCGCAGCCACGTCGGATCTTGCCAATTCTGTTCAAGTTGCCCTAGGACATCTTGCGGGTGTTTGCCGAGGTGGCGCAGATGCGAGTCAAAGGGATTGACGTCGATCGGTTTCATCGCTTGGTTCAAAGCAGCTTGATCACCGAAGCCCATGAGTTGTACAGGCAAACTACCGATATGAGGTGATTGACAACGTTGCGCATGTGCCCTGGGGTCAAGCACACAGTCGTCATCCAACAGCAGTAGCCGCCGACCGGCGCTGAGCAGTAAAGCTAAATTACGTGTTTGTCCTGGGGTGCTGGTTTCGGTCGCATGGGCGTTTGGCGACAATAGCCAGTCGATAGTCTGTGCTTCTTTGGCCATGCCGCTCTGCTGTAGTCGCTTGCACAAGTCGCTTCGCGCCTCACGATCCCAGTATTCGCCTTGTAGTTCACACTGATTCAGCCAATTCGCCCAGTGGGATCGGTTAACAACCTGATGATCTTTTTGTCGAGAATCATCTAGCAGTAAGACTTTGACTGGGTGACGGTTCAAAGTTTTGATGTGTGTAATGGTGCTGTTCAGCAATCGCTGGAGTAGCATCGGGCGATCACAAGTGATAATGGCCAATACCCAATCCAAATCACTATCTTGTTCTGCTACTCGGCGAGAATTTTGAGTACGTTCAAGCCACTGCTGAGCATTTAGCAGCATGCCCGTATGACGTAAATGGTTTAACCAGTCTGTTACTGCGGCGCTTGATAATCTTGGATCATTCAGGCTAGCAGTGATGGCTTGCTGATGTTCTTGTAGAGTACGGAAGGATTCACACAGTCTTAAAAACGGTAGTAGATCCGCTCTCAGTATAGTTCGCTGATTCGTGTAGTGATTTATGACGAGGTGCTGTTGCCCTGGGAGCTGCTGGAGGCTAAGAGTATCGAGTGCTAAAAGATCTTGTGCTTGCATGTGATGTCATCTAAATGTAATAAACGGCAAGATATTGGTGTAGGATATGAGTTCCTGAGGATCAAGTGACCGCAGTCGCGTTATCAACCCCTATGGAATATGGATTAGAATTGTCGCATAAAAGCTTGGTTGTCAATACAATGGAATCCCCCGATAAATTGCAACTCCTTGCTGCCGTTATTATTCCAGTGAAAAACGGTGGTGATCTGCTGGTCAAAGTTTTAAGCCAGCTTCTAATTCAGAACTGTCCTTGGCCTTATGAGATACTGGTGATCGATTCAGGTTCAACTGACGGATCGCAGCAAAAGGTTGCCGATTTAGGTATAAGATTATATGAAATCCCGGCTGCGGAGTTTGGTCACGGTCGCACCCGCAATCTGGGCATGCAATTGACTAGCGCCGACTATGTTTGTTTTCTCACTCAAGATGCCCTGCCCGCAGACGATACTTGGCTAGTTAATATGGTTGCGGTGCTGTCATCGCGGTCGGATATTGCCGGTTGTTTCGGGCCGCATCGGCCTTACCCCGAGTGTCATCCTATCGTTGCTAAAGAATTGCAACTGCACTTTGCCGGCTTTGCCGCTCAGGATAAGATTGTGCGCTTGGACGATCCGCAGCGCTATGCCGCTGATGCGGGTTATCGCCAGCAGTTGCATTATTTTTCCAACAATAATTCAGCCATACGCCGATCGGTGTGGCAAAAAATCCCGTTCCCAGATGTGGATTTTGCCGAAGACCAAATCTGGGCAAAACACATTATTGAAGCCGGATACGCTAAGGCGTATGCACCTGATGCGCCTGTGTACCATTCCCATTCTTTTGGAGTGTTAGAAACGTGTCAACGCGCTTTTGATGAATCAAGCGCATTACACCGCATTTTTGGTTATGTGCTAACGCCGAATCTGCTGCATTTAACCCTCAATCTTATGCGATTCATTCATCGAGATTGGTTTTGGTTGATAAAAGATAAAAATTTGAAATTAAAACAAAAAATCTTGCTCTGTCTGACTGCACCACCGCGTAATTTTGCCCGGCTATTGGGCTATTACTTGGGGGGCAAAACCCACAGATTGTCACCTAGGCTGGTGGGATTCATCTCCAGAGATAAGACTTTGCAGCGCACTGCCTCTAGTTCATAATGCCGGACAGTTACATAGCAGTTCGCACAACCTGTCAGTGCATTGGGTGTTGATAATTTTGAAAAAAATTGGTTTTCCCACATGGACAGCCACTTTAGCTCGGCGTATCCGCCGCGCTGTCGCACATCTGCGTATTTTTGGGTTGAGTTCGCTGTTGAGAGTAATCATCGGTGAGCTGTTGCGCCGCATTAAAGTGCGCGCACTGGTGCAACACGATATCTTGGAGCACTATCGCTTTCTCATCGATGAGACCTCCTCACCGCACAGCGCCGATCCTAAACGCCCTATAACCGAGGTGACGGATAACACCTCTAACACCTTGTGTTGGGTTGTGCCAAGTTTTGATCTAGGCAGTGGTGGCCATCTCAATATTTTTCGGATGATTTATAATCTGGAATCTATCGGGTATACCAACCATATTGTTATTTTTGGTCCCCATAATTTCACCGATGCCGCAAAAGTGCGCACGATTATTCGTGAGCATTTTTTCCCCCTGCAAGCGACGGTAGGGCTAGGGACAGCGGCAATAACACCCTGCGAGTTTTTAGTCGCGACCTCTTGGGATACCGCTTACCCTGTCAATACCTTCACAGACTGCCAGCATAAATTGTATTTTGTGCAAGATTTTGAGCCTTATTTTTTCGCCTTGAGCAGTCAATATTGTTTCGCTGAAACAACCTATCGCTATGGGTTCACCGGGATTACTGCAGGCAATTGGTTGGCGGACAAACTCAGTCATGACTATGGGATGCGTACGTTTGCCTTTGGGTTTTCTTATGATAAGGATCTGTACATTCAACATCCTAGAAAACCAGGATCACGCCGAGTTTTTTTCTACGCCCGTCACGTTACACCGAGACGCGGTTTTGAATTAGGTATTTTGGCGCTGTTTTACCTTCATCAAAGACTGCCTGATGTGGAGTTTGTGCTGGCCGGCTGGGACGCCTCAACGTATAAACTGCCCTTTCCTTATTTAAATGCGGGTACAGTGGAGGTCAAAAAACTGCCTGCCTTATACAGTCAATGTGATGTGGCTCTGGTGGTCTCACTGACCAATTTATCGCTGCTGCCGCTGGAATTAATGGCCAGTGGTTGCCCGGTTGTTTCTAATCGTGGCCCTAATGTCGAGTGGTTATTACAGCATGATGCTAATGCCTGGCTGGCTGATCCCACACCACAGGCTTTAGGCCAAGCCCTGATGACGGTGCTGGAAACGCCCGGATTGCGCCAGCGCCTAGTCCAACAAGGTTTAGATTTTGCCCAGAGCACCGACTGGCATCAAGAAGCCCAGCGGGTGGCGGCCGTGCTGTATGATCTCAAGCATCAGAGGCTGTGAATGGTTATTAATCGGCATATCGCCGTCTTATTTTGGATTTGGACTCGGCGCGAGATCCGCTCACGCTTTGCCGGTTCATTCATGGGGGGGCTGTGGGCGGTGCTGCAGCCGGTACTCACAGTGGCACTGTTCTATGTGATTTTTGCCGTTGTGTTGCAAATCCGTATCCCAGAACTGGCCCATCAGGCCGGTTATTTTTACTTTTTACTGACCGGCTTATTACCCTGGCTGAGTATTTCTGAAGCGGTGTCGCGCGCCGCCGGTTCCTTATTGGCTCAAGAGCAGTTTTTGCAAAAACTCGCCTTCCCTAAAGATATTATCCCCGCAGCGGCGATTGTAGCCAGCCTGCCTACCCAAGTGATTGGCAGTGTCGTGTTAATCATACTGCTGCTTATCGTGGGCGATACTTTGAGTTTAAACCTGCTATGGTGGCCGGTCGTGTTTGGTCTGCAAATGCTATTACTGTTGGGTATCGGCTTTGGTCTGGCGGCTTTAGCGTTTTACATTAAAGATTTAATCTTTGCTTTACCGATTGTGTTGCAAATTTTCTTTTACACCACGCCCATATTGTATAGCCTGGAGATGGTGCCACCGGCCTATCGCAGCCTGTATTTGCTCAATCCGTTTTTTCCGCTTATTGAAATGTACCACTTTGCTTTCCTTGGCTTACCGATGCAGCCTCTGACCATCCTTGCCGGGGTGGTCTGGGCTATGGTGGCTGCTGTCTGCGGTTTGGGGTTCTACTGGCTGACTCGTGCAACGCTGGGTGAACAGCCTTGACTGTGCCGGATGCCCACCATACCTCGGCTGTAGTGAGCTTATCAGCGCTCTCTAAAGGCTACCGCTTCTATCGCCATCCGGCGCATCGGCTGAAAGAGCTGCTGTTCAGACGAGTGTATCATCAAGCGCATTGGGCGCTGGCCGATATTTCCTTTACCGTGCAGCGTGGGGAAACATTCGGCGTGATTGGCGAAAATGGTGCTGGCAAAAGTACCCTGTTAAAATTACTCGCAGGCACCATTAATCCCTCCCGTGGTGAGTTGAGCATCGTTGGGCGGGTGGCCGCCTTGCTGGAATTGGGTGCTGGTTTTCACCCTGAGGAAACCGGTCGTGAAAATGTCTATTTAATGGCGGCTATTTCGGGGGTGCCGCGTGCTGATCTCGATGCGTATTATCAGTCCGTCGCGGAGTTTTCCGAACTGTCCGCAAGCGTTTTAGACCGACCGGTGAAAACCTATTCCTCTGGGATGTTTATGCGGCTTGCCTTTGCGACCGCCACTGCATTAGAGCCGGATATTCTGATTGTCGATGAAGCCCTGTCCGTAGGTGATCTGAGCTTTCAGAAAAAAAGCCTGGATCGCATCATGGGCTTTCGGGAACGCGGCAAGACGGTGATTTTCTGTGGGCATAATATGTACCAAATCCGCAGCCTGTGCCAGCGTGCTTTATGGTTGCACGAAGGCAAAATGGCCGCCCTGGGGCCAACAGAAGATGTGGTGACTCAATACGAAAGTTATGAGCGGCAAAAAGTCAGAAAACAACAGGTTGCTCTCGCCATTGGCAGTCAGTTTCGCGCCGCCGCCTCCTCACTGGCACCGGTGAAAATTACCCGTGTAGTGTTATTGGATAGGCATCATTCGGTTATAGAGCAAATATGCAGTTTTGATAGCCTGTCGGTGCAGATAGAATTACTGCCACAAAGCGATGATGTGCTATTCCATGTGGGGATAGCTATCGTGCGCAATGATAAAGACAATGTGTTCGGCACCAGCACTCATTTTGAGCATGAAGCCCGACCCCTATCGGGACGCGGTGCTTTATCCGTCGTCTTGCGCTTTCCGAGTTTGGCTTTACTGTCAGGCACGTATTTTATTAGCGTCTATGCGCTCGATGATAACGGTATCCAAGTTTACGATATGGCCGAATTAATCTGCCCGTTTGTGGTGCATAATCCGACTCGCCAAGTGGGGTTGGTCAGCCTTGACTGCGTCTGGGAGTATTGATCGATCATGATGATGCCTGCGGCATGGGTAAAATGGCTGCGTTACCGCCTGCTGTTGCCCTTGGGAGGGGTTTTGTCGCACAGTGTAGCGGCTAGGGTGATCGCGGCTTTAGTGCGCTGGGATAAGTATCATCAACCGGGTTTGCAGCTCGGTCTGCAAGCCAATATGCAGCGGGTATTGCCCCTGATGAACGCAGCGGAGGCGGAACAACACGCACAGCAGTATTTATACAGGTTGGTGCGCGAGCAAGTCGATGTGTATCAGATGTGGCGTTATGCCCCGCCGCAGCCGCAGATTGCGATTCCCGTTCAAGGTCTGGATCAATTGCAGCGCGCTCGGGACGCTGGGCAGGGCGTGATTTTAGTCATGGCGCATTACAACCGACCGATCATGTTAGCCATAGGTTTGGCGCAGGCGGGGTTTGAAATCGGCATGGTCACCATGCGCATTGATGCCAGCAACCCAGAATTGGATGCCCTAGACCGGCATTATCTACAGAAAAAGGTCAACGATTTGCAAGCAATTATTGGTGGCCCTTGGGTTATGCAAAGCGATGACTTCCGCACCGTGTATCGTTATTTGTCACAGGCGGGGATTGTGATCATCTTACTGGATGCCTTCCAGCCGAATGTCCGTGCTAAGGCGTGTTATCCGTTTTTAGGGGGGCAGTTGCACTTAGCGCGTGGCATTGAACGCATTGCCCAGCGCACCCAGTCTCGTTTGCTATACGGTGTGGTGCACGGGCAACACAGCCATGATCTCAGCGGCGAGTTGCGCCCACTGCCCCCAGAGCCGACCGAGGCGCTGCACCAAGCGGT
>SLST01000209.1 GCA_007130265.1 Spirochaetales bacterium | reverse complement strand
GGTAGCCGGTCAGGATGTTCATCGTCGTCGACTTTCCGGCACCATTCGGTCCGAGAAACCCGACGACTTCGCCCTTTTTCACCTGGAAGCTGACGTCGTCGACCGCCACGTGCGGACCATAGCACTTGGTGAGGTTGCGCACCTCAATCATGGGCAGTCCTCCTTAATATGGGAAAAAGATTCCGACTCCACAATACCGACAACGACTCGCGACGTAAAGTCGATCACGCGTCCCGGATTTTGTTGTACCTGCAAATAAGCGTATATTCGACGTGGAGGTCATCATGCGCTACGGCGTTCTTCTCGCGCTGCTCTGTCTCCTGGCGCCCGGCGCCGTGGTCGCCGGAGGGAGCGCTGAGCCGGCCGAGCAATCGGCCGAGCAGTCGGCCGAGCAGTCGGCGGCTCGTGAGTTCTCTCGCATCTCGCCGGTGCGCGGCTTCACGACCGACTTCTCACGTGCAATCGTGCCGGAAGACGAGATCATCGCCGGGGGCCCGCCGAAGGACGGCATTCCCCCGATCGATGATCCCCGGTTCCTCGCGGTCGACGAGATCGACTGGCTCGATCGAGACGAGCCGGTGCTCGTCGCCGAGGCGGACGGCGCGGCGCACATCTATCCGCTTCAGATACTCACCTATCACGAGATCGTCAACGATGTCGTGGGCTTGACGCCGCTTGCCGTTACCTACTGTCCGCTGTGCAACACGGGAATCGCCTTCAGACGCGAGTTCGGGGCGTCGGTGCTCGACTTCGGGACGACCGGCAGGCTTCGTTACAGCAACCTCATCATGTACGATCGGCAAACGGAAACCTGGTGGCAGCAGGCGACCGGCGAGGGGCTCGTTGGAGCGCACGCGGGAGAGCGGCTCGATCTGTACCCGGCCATGATGCTGCCCTGGGGAGTCGCCGCCGCGAGGTATCCGGAGGCGCAGGTGCTCTCCCGGGAGACGGGACACGTCCGCACGTACGGGACCAATCCGTACGCCGGATACGACACCGCCGCGACGCCCTTCCTCTACCGCGGGCCCGAGGCCGGCGGGCAGTATAACCCTATGACGCGTGTGATCCAGGTCGTCGTCGGGTCGCAGAGCGTCGTCGTTCCGTACACGGTGCTCTCCGAACGGCGAGTCGTCCAGCAGGAGGTGGCGGGCACGCCGATCGTGATCATCTGGCAGCCGGGGACCGCGAGCGCGCTCGACACGAGGACGATCCGCGAGGGAAGGGACGTGGGGAGCGCGAACGCGTTCCGCGCCGTCGTCGAGGGGCGCCGACTCTCGTTCGCCGCCGAGGATGGACGTATCGTCGATGAGCACACCGGTTCGGTCTGGGAGGTCGCCGGCCGGGCGATCGAAGGTCCGCTCGAGGGCGCACGCCTCGACCCGATCGTCGGCATCCAGCACTTCTGGTTCAGCTCCAGCGCATTCGACGCGGAGATGTTCCGGTGACCGAGGTATCAGGCAGAGCCATCGGGCTCTTTACAGCGACACGACCTATTGGTACCTTTACGCGAATGGCGCGAAAAGCAAGTGCGGCGATGATCCTCCCGCTCAACCTCCTCGAAGAGTACCAGGGTAACGTCTATGAACTCACCTGTGCGTCTATCCGTCGCGCCTACCAGATCACCATGACCGGGGACGAAGACCTTGACGAGAACGACGGGAAAGTCGTCTCCACGGCCGTTCGACAGATACTCACGAGAAAGGTCCAGTACCGGATCGAGGAGTAGCTTGAGCCGGCCGGTCGTACTGTTTCTCTTCGGCCCGACGGCGGTCGGGAAGACCGAAACGCTAGAGGCACTGACCGGTCGCCGGGTAGAGGTCATCAGCGCCGATTCCATGCAGATTTACCGCGGCATGGATATAGGAACCGCGAAGCCCGATCGTTCGCTGCGTGAGCGGTTGCCCCACCATCTGATCGATATCAGAGACCCCGACGAGCAGTACGATGTGGGTGCCTTCGTGCACGAGGCCAACCGGGCGATCGAGGCGATTCACGGCCGGGCGAAAGTGTCGGTTGTCGCCGGAGGCACCGGATACTATTTCAAGCACCTGCTCTACGGCCTGCCGGGTGCACCGTCGAGCGACCCGAAGATCCGCGAACGCGTGCAGGCTGAGATCGACGAGATGGGGCTCGAGACGATGCACCGTAAGCTCGCTTCGATCGACCCGGATGCCGCCGATCGCATACATCGGCACGACGGATACCGGATCGGCCGTGCACTCGAGATCTACGAGCAGACCGGACGCGGACCGTCCGAGTACGCGGCCGGTGGTCCGGCTCGCGCCGACGTCGCCGTAACGTCGTGCGCGCTGCACCGGGATCGCGAGGAACTACGCTCGCGCATCGCAGCGCGCGTCGAAGCGATGTTCGATCACGGGCTGCGGGACGAGGTGGAGCGACTCGTCGGCCTTGGCTACGGTCCCGGCGACCCCGGGCTGCGGGCGATCGGGTACCGCGAGTTCTTCGATCCAGCCGGCCGGCTGCGTCCGATCGCAGAGAACGAGCGGATCGCCGCGGAGATAATCGGCTCGACGCGTCGGTACGCGAAACGACAGAGAACGTTTTTTCGACGGCTGCCGAAGGTCATGGAGATTCCCGCGCGAGAGGTTTCGCGTGTGGTCGAGCTCGTGGACCGCCTCTGCGATACCGTTCGGTCAGCTTGACAGCGTGGTACCCCTTCGCTATCTTTCAGGCTCACCTGTCAACCGGGTTGACGAAAAACAGGAGATGCCGCTGTGCCATGTGGACGTAAGCGCAAGCGTAAGAAGATCTCTACGCACAAGCGCAAGAAGAAGCTGAGAAAGAATCGCCATAAGAAGAAGGGCAAGTAGTGTCCGCCGGGCCGCGGGCGGCCCGTCCTCTCTGTAGATACCCATTCGAACCGCACCTTGTGAAAACGCCCTTCTGTCGATACTCTAAGAGTACCGGTGGAAGAGCTCTGAAATATGAACTGGCTGAACGAGATATGGGTTCTGCGCACGATCGTCCTGCCCGCGCTGGACGTTCTCATCCTCGCTTTCCTCATCTACAAGGGCTACCAGCTCCTTGTGCAGACAAGAGCGGTCCCCCTCATCAAAGGTGCGGTTTTCGTCCTGCTTACCTACGGCGTTGCCTTCGTGCTCAACCTGAACACGTTGCGAACGCTGCTCGATCTCGTTGCACCGAGCCTCGTGATCGCTCTCGCGGTCATCTTTCAGCCGGAGCTCCGCAAGATCTTCACCAGAATCGGTCAGGGCCGGATTCTGCGGCTCTCCGGTCGTTCTGAGTATGAGGAGCTCGACGCGGCGATCACCGCCGCCGAGGTGCTCGCGTATCGGCGACGCGGCGCACTGATGGTGTTCGTGCGCAACGTTGGACAGAAGACCATTGTTGAGACCGGAACCCGGCTCGATGCCCAGGTGAGCTCGGTGCTGCTCCTGACGATCTTCTCGCACGACACGGCGCTCCACGACGGGGCGGTCGTGATCGATGAGGGAAAGGTCGTCGCCGCAGGGTGTTTCCTGCCGCTCTCGGATCAGCAGGACATCAGACGCAGCTTCGGGACCCGCCATCGAGCCGCGCTCGGGCTCGCCGAAGAGAGCGATGCGGTCGTTCTCGTCGTCTCTGAGGAGACCGGCGCGCTGTCTCTCGC
This sequence comes from Spirochaetales bacterium, assembly GCA_007130265.1. Lineage (GTDB taxonomy): Bacteria > Spirochaetota > Spirochaetia > DSM-27196 > SLST01 > SLST01. The sequence goes on along the minus strand of SLST01000209.1, from coordinate 3,669 downwards.
CTACGACGCGAATCTCTTCTACAACCTGAGCATCGAAGAGGTGCGGAAACAACTCTCTGAGCTGCTCGATGTGGAAGAGCCGGTCGATCTGGAGGAGGACGCCGTTGGTATCGGGTGACCTCTTGCGGCGCCTCGTCGATAACTGGCCGGCCAAGATCATAGCTCTCGGGCTCGCGATTCTCGTCGTGCTGCTCAACGACCTGGCGACGGTGACCGAGCGGCACTTCAGCGTGCCGCTTCAGCTGCGTCTCGCTGAGCGCGTGGTTCCCGGGGCCGAGTACCCGAATCGCGTGCGCGTTCGGGTCCGTGGTGATGAGGAGCGGATCTTTGATGTCCTCGAGGAGGATATCATCGCCTACGCAGACTTCAGCGAGCATGCCGACGAGGGAGTGTTCCGTGCACCCGTGACGATCGAGCGGACCGGTACCGCGCTCGATCTCGAGGCTCTGGAGATCACGGTCGAGCCGCTCTACGTCACCGTGACTCTCGAGGAGAAAATGTCTCAGAGTCTCGAGGTGGTCCCGAACATCGTCGGGTTCCCGCCGCCGGGCTACGAGCTCAGCGACTACCGGATCTCGCCAACGACTGTCGACGTCGTGGGTCCACGCAGCCGCCTCGAGAGCGTCAACCAGATTGTCACCGAGGCCGTGAGTCTCACCGGGCGCACCAGCGACTTCTCCGAACGGGTTCGACTCGTCCGACCCGACCCGCTCGTTGACTTTCCCGGAGGAAACATCGTCGAGTTTCGGGCGTTGATCACCGAGACGATCGTTCAGGAGACGTTCGACCGCGTGGAGATCGCCGTGGTCGATCTCGACCCGGAGCTCAGCTACGAGGCAGACCGCACCACCGGATCCATTCGCGTGCAGGGGAAGCAGCTCGACGTGGAAAGCGTGCCGAGCGCCCGTGTGGGGCTCTTCGTGGACGCCGGCGGGATCACCGCGCCCGGAACGTATACGCTTCCGGTGCGCCCGCAGATTCCGGGGGGAATTCTGGTGCTCGCGATCGAACCGGCGCGGATCGAGCTCACCGTGACGAACGCGGTTCAGCAGGTTCCCGGGCTCGGCGACGAAGGAGAGGGCCGGTGATTCTGGGAATAGGGGTCGATCTGATTCAGGTCGCGCGGATGGATCGCTGGGTAGGCCAGGGAGGACTGCTCGAACGCTTCTTCCATCCCGGTGAGCTGGCCGATGCACGCAGCCGCGGCGCATCAATGGCGCTCTCTCTCGCCGTGAGATATGCAGCGAAGGAAGCGCTCGGAAAGGCGATGGGGACCGGACTGCAGCATTTCTCGCTCAGAGAGGTTCAGGTTGTCAACGACGCGGCGGGCAAGCCGGGCATATGCCTGCACGGGCAGGCGGCGGAGACGTTTGCGAGGTTCGGTGGCGAACGCATACATCTGTCCCTCACGCACGAGCTTGACAACGCGATAGCCATGGTGGTTATTGAGGGATAGATGGCGGAGCTGACCTTCTTCTCCAAGACGCCGATCGCCTGTCCCCTGTGCGAGACAAACTTCTACCGGGAGGAGCTTCGAACCGGCCGGGGCCGTCTGAACGCCGGCGATCTGACCCGCGAGCTGCGGCGCAGCTATGTCCCGTCACAGAAGTACGGCGAGGTCTACCCGCTCATCTACCCGGTCACCGTCTGCCCTGCGTGCTACTATGCGGCGTTTCACCAGGACTTCCTCGGTGTTCCGCGGGAAGCGATTGAGACGATTCGCGCGGAGGAGCAGCAGCGCATAGAGGACATGCGGCCGATCTTCGAAGGCCTCGACTTCGCCTCGCCGCGAGGCCTGCGCGAGGGGTGTGCAAGCTACTACCTTGCAACCGCCTGTTACGAGCATTTCCCTCGGGAGTTCTCCCCCACGTTCAAGCGAGGTCTGTGTTGTCTGCGGGCGGCCTGGGTCTGCGACGACCTGCACCGCAAGCGGCCCGACGGCAACTACGACTACCTCGCCCGCGTGTTCTACCGGAAGGCGCGGTTCTTCTACGCCCACGCCGTGGCGCTGGAACAGACCGGAAAGGAGACGCTGAGCGGTGCACCCAATCTCGGCCCGGATCTCGACAAGAACTACGGGTACGACGGCGTGCTCTATCTCACCGGGCTTCTCGAGTACGAGTACGGGCCGAGGAAGGAGCCTGAGAAGCGGCGCACCGCGCTCGGGCGGGCGAAACGTACGGTTGCCCGAATCTTCGGGATGGGGAAGGCGAGTCGCGACAAACCGGCGGCGATCCTCGACAACGCTCGCGAAGTCTACGAAGAGATCACCAGAGAGCTCGGCGAGGAGAACCGCGATCCGGAAATCGCCGATCCCGATGCGTAATATCCGCATGACGCTCGCCTACGACGGCACCGATTTCCTCGGTTGGCAGGTACAGGCGAGCGGACGGACGGTTCAGGGCGAGGTCATCCGCGCGCTCGAGCGAATGCACCGGCGTCCGGTGAAGGTTTCGGCGGCCGGCCGAACCGACACGGGCGTGCATGCCGACGGGCAGGTCATCAACTTCCGCACCGACATCGACTCGATACCCGCGGCACACTACCACGTCGCTCTGAACTCGTACCTGCCGCGTGACGTCCAGGCCCTCTGCGCCTGCGAAGTCGACGACCGTTTTCACGCTCGACACTCGGCGACTCGGCGGGTCTATCGCTACTCCTGGACATCGTGTTCCGCGGTGCGGCCCTCCATTCGCCGCCGCGTGACGCGTCTCACGTACCGTCCCTCGATTGCGCGGCTGAACCAACTCGCCCGGCCGCTTCTGGGAACGCACGACTTCTCGACCTTCACGCCGCCGTCCGAACCGAGCGAGCACCGGGTTCGTGAGGTGCAGCAGGTGGTCTTCTATCCGTGCGGCAGGCTCGTGGTCATGCAGATCGCCGCGAATGCCTTCCTCTGGCGCATGGTGCGTTCGATCGCCGGGACGCTCACCGAGCTTGACAAGCTCGCCGCGGAACCGGTAGAGGTGGAGGAGCGGCTTGCCGCACGCGACCACGCCGCCGCCGGACCATCAGCCCCGGCGGCCGGTCTCGTACTGCACCGAGTCGACTACGATTGACCGGGGGGAAAGCGCTTGGGCGAACGCGAGATTGCGTACTGGCGGGTATTGGACACCGTAGAGGACTACCTGCGATACGGCGAACGGACCCCGCACGAGACCCCTACATCGGTCATGCCGGTCGGGCCGTCGCGGAGGGCCGCTGAGACCGTCGTGCGTGCGGCCGAAGTGGACGGCGCGGATCGGTTCGACGATGAGACGGACCGCCGCCGGCGCCTCGAGCGGCTCGAGGAACGCGTGCGCGCCTGTACGCGTTGCCCGCTGCACGAGGGACGCATGCAGGCGGTGCCGGGCGAAGGAGTTCTCGATCCGCTGGTCCTCGTCGTGGGCGAGGGACCCGGCGCCGAAGAGGACCGACGCGGGCTTCCCTTTGTCGGCAAGGCCGGGCAGTTTCTCGATCGGTGGCTTGAGGCGATCGACCTCGACCGGCACCGGAACGCGTACATCGGCAACGTGGTCAAGTGCCGACCCCCGGGGAACCGTGACCCGCGCCCCGAAGAGTCCGACGCCTGCCTCCCGTACCTTCGCGAACAGGTCGATCTGATCCGTCCGCAGGCGATTCTGACCGTGGGTCGGGTCGCCACGGGAGTTCTCGTCGGCACGAAGGCAG
>SLST01000557.1 GCA_007130265.1 Spirochaetales bacterium | reverse complement strand
GTAGCGCACGCAAGTAGCGCACGCAAGTAGCGCACGCAAGTAGCGCACCTGAGGTGCTGCGGTCCGCCCCGGGCGGACCGCGCGCTTGCTGCTCCGTCGCCGCTTCCGTACACTCGGATCCAATGAGCTCTCCAAACATCGTCTTCATCCTGGTTGACGACATGGGCCAGCGCGACCTTGGATGCTACGGCAGCGCCTTCTACGAGACGCCGAACATCGACCGGCTTGCGCGTGGGGGGATGCGCTTCACCGACGCCTACGCCGCGTGTCCCGTCTGCTCTCCCACGCGCGCGAGTATCCTCACCGGGAAGTACCCGGCAACGCTGGGAATCACGAACTGGATCGACTGGTCGGGACGCGCTCACCCGAACAAGGGACGCGTGATCGACGTGCCGTACGTCAGAGAGCTCCCGGCGGAGATGCCGAACCTCGCGACCTGCTTGCGCGACCGCGGGTACGCGACCTGGCACGTCGGGAAGTGGCACATTGGTGACGACGACGGATGGCCGGACAGTCGCGGGTTCGACGTCAACATAGGCGGGTGGACGGCGGGTTCGCCCGGACGGGGGTACTTCAGCCCCTGGGGGTTTCCTACGCTCGAAGACGGCCCCGAAGGCGAGTATCTCACCGACCGTCTGACCGACGAGGCGATCAAGCTCGTGCGGGCTCGCGACGACTCACGCCCCTTCTTCCTCAACCTGTGGTACTACGCGGTGCATACGCCCATCCAGGCGAAGGAGGAGGTTGTCGAGAAGTACCGCCGCAAGGCCCGGTTGCTCGGACTCGACCGGGTGGAAGCGCTCGTTGAGGGCCCCTTCTTCCCCGCCGAACACAAGAAAGACAAGCGAATCATGCGGCGGATCCTCCAGTCCGACCCGACCTACGCGGCGATGATCGACATCCTCGACCACAACGTCGGCCGCCTCCTTGCCGCTCTCGAGGAGGAAGGCCTCGCCGACGACACGCTTGTCGTGTTCACGAGCGACAACGGTGGACTGGCGACTTCTGAAGGTTCGCCCACGTGCAACGCCCCCCTTGCCGAAGGCAAGGGTTGGATGTACGAAGGAGGAACCCGTGAGCCTCTTCTCGTCCGGTGGCCGCGATTGGTCGAGCCCGCCTCGACCTGCTCTGAGACCATCACGAGTCCCGACTTCCTGCCCACGCTTCTCGACGCGGCTGACGTCGGTTGCGATTCCGGGAGGGCGATTCCCGACGGTGTAGAGGGCGAGAGCTTTCTGCCCCTTCTCCGCGGTGAGGCTGGTTCGCTCGTGCGCGACGCGGTCTTCTGGCACTATCCGCACTATGGAAACCAGGGCGGGACCCCCGGCAGCTCCGTGCGCAGCGGACGTTACAAACTGATCGAGTTTTACGAGACCGGAAGACAGGAGCTCTACGACCTGGAGACCGACGTCGGAGAGAACCACGATCTGGCCGACGAGCTGCCGGAGGTCCGGGAACGCTTGCATCGGCTGCTCGTCGAGTGGCGCGCGCGTGTTGAGGCGAGAATTCCGCAGCCGAATCCGGATTACCTGCCGTGGGCGGACCGGATGCCGGAGAGTCGGCACCTGGTTCCGGGTATCGAGTTCGAGTAGCAGGCAAGGAGGAACGAGAAGCATGGAAGAGCTACGATGGGGCGTGCTCGCCCCCGGAAAGATCGCGCACACATTCGTCACCGGTCTGCAGGGGCTTCCCGGCGCGAAGCTCGCAGCGGTGGGCTCTCGTTCGCTTGACCGGGCGAAGGAGTTCGCGTTGCAGCACGGCGCGCCGCGGGCGTACGGTTCCTACGAAGATCTCGCGCGTGACGAAGAGGTCGACGTCATCTACGTCTCGAACCCTCATAACTACCACAAGGAGGCAACGATCCTCTGTCTCGAGAACGGCAGGGCGGTCCTCTGCGAGAAGCCCTTCGCCGTGAGCGCGGCGGAGGCGCAGCAGATGGTCGACGCCGCCCGCCGCAACAAGGTCTTCCTCATGGAGGCGATGTGGACCCGTTTCCTGCCGGCCTGGCAGCAGGTCCGCAGCTGGATCGACGACGGGCTCATCGGAGACGTTCGCCTCATGAACGCGACTTTCGGGTTCCGGAGCGGATGGGATCCCGGCAGCCGTTTGCTGAACCCGGATCTCGCCGGAGGCGGACTGCTCGACGTGGGGGTCTACGTCACCTCCGCCGCCTACTGGGTCACCCGACGCGACCCGGTGGACGTCGTGAGTGAAGGCCACATCGGCGAGACGGGCGTCGACGAGCAGGCCGCCTTCATCCTCAAGTACGACGACGGCTCACTCGCGACGCTTGCCTGCGGCGTGCGGACAAGCATGCAGCACGTCGTGCTCATCTACGGGACCGACGGCTGGATAGAGGTGCCGCACATGTTCTGGAACACGACCCGTGCGGTATTGCACCGCGGCGAGGAGGAGATCGTCTTCGCCGAGCCGCACATCAGCAATGGGTACGAGTATCAGGCGAAGGAGGTCGCGCGTTGCATGTCGGAGGGAAGGCTCGAGAGCGCAATTCTCCCGCTCGACGAGACGGTTCGTGTCATGAAGACCCTCGATACCATACGCGGCCAGCTCGGACTCGTCTATCCGTTCGAGGAGTAGCGCCACGACGCGAGGAATGTGGTATCCTCAGGCGTGGTTCTCTCCGTTGATATTGGCACCTTCTACGTCTCTGCTGCCGTCGTTGCCGGCTTTTTCGGCTTCGCCTTTATCGCCTTTCACGTTCTCGACCGGACGACGGGCGGAATTCTGCAGTGGGGGATTGCCTATCTTCTCGTGACCGGCGGACTCGTATTGACGCTCTATCGGCCTGTTCTGCCGCTTCTCATTCATGGTCCCGCTGCTCACACGATGTTCATTGTCGCCGTTGTCCTGCTCGACGCCGGCACGCGAAGAGAGACTCGATCAGTCCCGGCGTGGTTCGGTGTCGGGCTGCCCGCCGCGGGGTTCGTTCTCGGCCTGTTCTTCTCCTACGCGATCCCCAGCATGCCCGCGCGGCTGGAGGTGCTGCTTGTGGCGGTGGCGATCGGGACGGCAACGACGGCTGTTCGACTCCTGCGCCGTTCTCGCGGGGCAGAGGAGGGGCTGCATACCGCGCTCCTCACGTTTGCCGTTATCTACACCGTTCTCGCTCTCTCTATCGTCCTACTCGCGATCGCGGCGCCGCTCGTCGGGCCCATCGACAGCCTGCTCGCCCCGCATCCTATCCACGTCCTCCTGCTGCCGGCTCTCATGCTCTTTCTCATCGGCGCCGGCATGAGCAAGCTGTGGGTTCATTACATGCGGGCCTATGCCGAAGCGCGGCACGCGGCGACCGTTGATCCACTGACCGGGGTCAAGAATCGGCGCTATGTGATGCCTGAGTTCGAGCGTCTCTTCCAGCGTGCCCAGCGCGAGGACCGTCTCCTTGCCTGCATGATGCTCGACGCAGATGCGTTCAAGTCAATCAACGACTCCTACGGTCACCGCAAGGGTGACGAGGTGCTGCAGCTCCTCGCGCAGCGAATCACCGCTGCCGTTCGCGAGTACGACCTCGTGGGCCGCTACGGCGGAGAAGAGTTCATCGTCGTTGTCTCTGATCTCGGCCGCGAGGATGTCGTGGGCATGGCGGACCGCATTCACCAGTCGATCCGCGAGACTCCTGCGAGCGGCCTCCGTCTGACGGTCAGCGTTGGCGTTGCGTTCCTCTCATCAGACGACGAGCGCGCGGACGATCTGATTCAACGAGCCGACCGGGCGCTCTACCGCGCGAAGCGGGCCGGTCGAGACCAGGTTGCCGTGGACGAGTGCGAGCCCGACGTTCGCCGCCGGATAGGACCGGCAGGGCAGGCGACCTGGTAGCTTCGCGTTCCTGCTCGCGACACGGGTCAAGCCAGGGCGAAGGCGGCCCACGAGGAACACGAGCGGGACAAGGTGAGCCGCAGGAAACACTACGAGGCGCTCGGTTGGCAGCCGGACGAGACGGTATAGACGCCTGGACGGCAAGGAGCAGAAAATGAGAATCGTGGTTCTTGATGGATACACGCTCAATCCCGGCGACCTGTCGTGGGATGGGCTCGAGGCGATCGGCGAGGTAAAGACTCATGATCGAACCGACTTCACCGATGAGGCGATCGTCGAAGCTGCCGACGGTGCCGAAGTCGTGCTGACGAACAAGACGCCGCTCTCCGCGTCAGTGATTGGTCGGCTCTCCTCGCTGCGGTACATCGGCGTGCTCGCGACGGGCTTCAACGTCGTCGACCTGGAAGCCGCGAAGCTCCGCGGCATACCCGTCACGAACATCCCCACCTACGGCACCGACTCCGTCGCGCAGATGACCTTCGCGCACCTCCTGAACCACTGCCATCACGTCGCAGAGCATTCATCGGACGTCCGACGCGGTGGATGGGCGCGTTCGCCCGACTTCTGCTACTGGCTCGAAGCGCAGACCGAGCTCGCGGGGCGGACCCTCGGTATCGTGGGGTTCGGACGGATTGGCCGACGGGTGGGGGAGATCGCGAACGCGTTCGGCATGCGGGTCATCGCGCACGATCTCCACCGCGGCGGGGAACCCGACTGGGTCGGTTTCGCGTGGCGCGAGATCGACGAACTGCTCGAGATATCCGACGTCGTGACGCTCCACTGCCCGCTGACTCCCGAGAACACCGGTATGATGAACGCGCAGCGCATCGCGCGGATGAAGCCGAGCGCCTTCCTGCTCAACATGTCGCGAGGCCCGCTCGTCGTCGATGCGGACCTCGCCGAGGCGCTGCGCGAAGGCGTCATCGCCGGCGCCGGCATCGACGTGCTCGAGCAGGAACCTCCCGCCGCGGACAACCCGCTCTACGCCGCGCCAAACGTGACGATCACCCCGCACATCGCCTGGGCGACGAAGGAAGCCCGCTCGCGGCTCCTGTCCGCCGCGGTGGCAAACGTGCGCGCGTTCATCGACGGAAACCCGCGGAACGTCGTCAACGGAGTTGCTTGACCGACGACCGCTCGGATGATACTTTGTGATGCATCACAAGTGGCGGAAGCAGTTCCTGTGGGGAGTTGAGTGGGTGAGTCGAGAGTTTCACGCGTCTATGCGGTGATCGTGAAGCGGGTGCTCGCCGGGGAATACCTGCCCGGGCAGGCGCTGAACCGGCGCGAGGTCGCCTCGGACCTTGGCGTGAGCATTTCCCCGGTGAACGAGGCGTTTGCGATCCTGCAGGCGGAACGAATCGTCGAGACCGTTCCGCGCAAAGGGACCTTCGTCGCGCAACTCGACCGTCGGGATCTCGCCGAGCTCACGAGCGTTCGGGCCGCACTCGAGGTCGAGGCCGCGCGCGGCTACTGTGGCCCGAGGATCTCCGAGCGCCGGCGTGAGATGCTCGCGCTGGCTCTTGCCGTGGACTCCGCGACTCCCGCCAGCTACGACCACCTGCGCGCAGACGTGGTGTTCCATCGATCGCTCGTCGCGCTGGCCGGCAACCGTCTGCTCGCGTCGATCTTCGACACCGTGATCGCACGGAGCCTTCTCCTCGCGATCGAGGCGAACCTTGCGGCCCACGAGAACCCGGCGTCAATGTCGCACCGGAAGTTCGTGCGCGATCTGTGCGCGGCGACTCCGGAGACGGTCGCGCCGCTGGTTCGCAGAAACATCTTCTCGGGTAAGGAGCGGATACTTGACGTCGAGTTCGATCGGTCTGCTCCGGCGGACTCGCCGCTCGATCTCGTGCTGTCCGCGCTGAAGGAGACATCAGGATGAAGCAGATGACCCATGCGGAGATGCTCCGGCTCAAGCGCTGGAACACTCCGACGATCTACAACGGGTGGGAGGCGATAACCCGTCACGACCGCACGTCGGGCTGGTTCAACCGCGAGGAGACGCGTGACTACATGCCGGAGATGGGGCCGATGGTCGGACGGGCGATCACCGTCGTCATCGAGCCCGGAAACCCGGAACACCCGAAGGCCCTGCCGCGGGCCGCCGCGGAGTACCGTGACTATGTGGCGAGCGTTCCCGGGCCCAAGATCGTGCTTGTACACGACCTCGACAAGCCGGAGGTGATTGGATCGTTCTGGGGTGAGGTGAACGCCAACACCCACAGAGCGCTCGGATGCGTCGGTACGATCACCGACGGTGCGATCCGCGACCTCGACGAGATGCGTAACGCCGGGTTCAAGGCGATCGCGAGACGGATGTGCGTCGGGCACGCCTTCTCGACGCCGGTGCGGTGGGGCTGCGAGGTCGAGGTGTTCGGAACTACTGTGGAGCCCGGCCGACTCATCCACGCGGACAAGCACGGCTTTCTCGTGATTCCACCGGAGGACGAGGAGCAGATCCTCGAGGCGGCGCTCTTCATGGACGCCAACGAGTGCAATACGGTGATCCCGGCGGCGCGTTCGGCGGCCGGCCGTTCGTTCGAAGAGATACTCGCGGGACTCGACGCAGCAGGCCGGGCGTTTCGCGACGCCGCCGCGTCGCAGTTCGAGTCAGGGGGAGAATGGTGAAATCAGAACCAGTCCGCGGTTTCGTGGCCGCGCCGTTTACGCCGATGCATCCGGACGGGCGAGTCAACCTCGACCTCATCCCTGCCTACGTCGACCACCTTACGGACTCCGGAGTAACCGGTGTCTTCGTGAACGGTACGACCGGCGAGGGGTACACCCTCACTCTGGATGAGCGGCGGGCAGCCGCAGAGGGTTGGGTCCAGCACGCGTCCGGACGTCTGCGCGTGATCGTACATGTGGGCGCGGAGAGTCCGGCGGAGGCGAAAGAGCTCGCCGCGCATGCCCAGGCAAGCGGCGCCGAAGCGATAGGCGCGATGTCGCCGGTCTTCTACAAGCCCGACCTCCAGGGGCTCGTGACCTGGTGCGGCGATCTTGCGTCGGCCGCCCCCGACCTCCCCTTCTACTTCTATCACATCCCGAGCATGACCGGTCTCTTCGTACCCATCGTGGACTTTCTCTCGCACGCCGGCGACCGGATACCCACGCTCCGTGGGGTGAAGTACACGCACTGGGATCTCATGGACTTCCGGCTCTGCGCGTCGTTGGACAACGGAAGGTTCGACCTGCTCTTCGGCCGCGACGAGGTGCTCCTGAGCGCGCTGGCCCTGGGGTGCGAGGGCATGGTCGGCAGCACGTACAACTACGCGATGCCGCTCTATCACGAAGTGATGCAGCACTTCCGGGCCGGCCGACTCGAAGAGGCCGCCCGGGCCCAGGAGCGCTCCATGCGCCTCGTCAAGATTCTCGAGCGCAACGGGGGCGGAGCCGCCGGGGGCAAGGCGCTCATGCGAGGCGTCGGTCTCGATCTGGGCGGCTGCCGCACGCCGGGCGGTTCGCTCGACGAAGCGGCAGTCAAG
>SLST01000521.1 GCA_007130265.1 Spirochaetales bacterium | reverse complement strand
GCCGGCGCGACATCGGCGAGCGCTGGATGCGCTCGCCGGACGGTCAGCCCTTCACCGCTCCTGCCGTGAAGCCCTGCATGAACGTCTTCCTGCCGAAGATGAAGAAGAGCATGACCGGGAATACGGCCATGAATCCGCCTGCCATCAGCATACCGTACTCAACGCGGTACATGCCGACCAGGGATGCCAGCCCTACCGGAAGAGTGAACTTCGAGCTCGAGCGCAGAGCGATGACCGGCCAGAAGTACTCGTTCCACGTTGCGACGAACGTCAGTGTCGCAAGCACGATCATTCCGCTGGAAACCGCGGGTAGCCGGAGCACGAGTTGCACAAAGGTCCGGAACTCGCTCGCTCCATCCATCCGAGCTGATTCGATGATCTCTATCGGCACGCTGCTGACCATCACCTGCCGCAACAGAAAGACACCGAACGCGGTAAACGCCCCCGGTAGAGCCACAGCCTGGATCGTATCAAGCCACCCGAAGCTGTTCATCAGGAGGAACAGGGGAACCACGGTGATCTGGGGCGGTATCATCAGAAACCCGATGATAAGCATGAACAACACGTTCTGCAGCGGAAAGGTGTACTTGGCAAAGGCGTACGCGGCGGCCGAGCAGGCAAGCAGGTTGACCGTGATCCTGATCGCGGCAATCACGCTGCTGTTGAAGAACTGGCGCAGGAAAGGAATGTGCTGCCCGGTGAGTAGCATCGCGTAGTTCTCGACGGTCGGAGATGGTGGCATCAGGGTAATCGGGATGCGGTATATCTGCGGGTTGGTCTTGAAAGACGACAGGAACATCCACAGAAACGGAAACGCCGCGACGACCAGCGCCGCGAAGAGGATTGTGTAACTCACGAAGAGCCAGGCGCTCGAGATGGCCCGGTGCTTACTCCAGACGCGCATCACCCTTCCCCCTTGAAGGTGCCCATCAGCTTCATCTGGAGTAACGACAGTCCAAAGATTATGAACACCATCGTATATCCGATCGCTGAGGCATAGCCGAACTCCACTTGCTGAAACGCAGTGATGTAGAGATAGACGGTCATGAACAAGCCGGAATCCTGCGGTCCTCCGCCCGAGGCAAGCAGATAGGGCTCGGCAAACATCTGGAAGGAACCGACGATCGCGAGGACAACAACGAAGGTGAGAATCGGCTTGAGCATCGGCAGTACGACGTAGACAAATCGTTGCACAGGGCTTGTGCCGTCAATAATCGCCGCCTCGCGTACGTCATCGGGTATGTTCTGAAGCCCCACGAGGAAGTAGAGCGTATTTATCCCGGTGAACTTCCAGAGACCGACGATGATTATCGACGGCATCACGAACGAAGGGTCACGCAGCCACCGGATATTCCCAAGCCCCAAGGGTGCCATGAGGTAGTTGTTCAGTGCCCCGTACTCCTGATCGAAGATGAGCGCGAACATGATCGCGATCACGACACCCGACGTCAGCATAGGCAGGAAGTACGTAGTGCGGAACAGGTGCTTGTACCTGACCTTCGGATGGTGTATGAGCAGCGCAAGTGACAAGGCGCACGCGAGGATGATGAACACGCTCGCCGCGGCGTAGATCGACGTATTCGCAAGCGCTGAGAGAAACCGCTGATCAGAGAAGAGGTTGAAGTAATTCTTCAGTCCGACAAAGGTGGGGGTCTCCCACAACCCGCGTACCCGAAAAAGACTGAGGTAGAAGGCATACGCGACCGGATAGATCCAGAACAAGAACAGCCCGACGAGATAGGGAGCAAGAAAGAGAAAAGGCGCGACCTTCAGGCGTGTGTGCCAACGCAAATCAACCTCCGTGAAGAATTCGAGTCGAGTGAACCATCCAGAGAGGTTCCTCTCTGGATGGTCGAGTCACGAAGTCACGACGTGTCGCCGGAGCGGAACGTCAATCCTCGCGTGCGCGAACGTCGCTCGCAAGCCGTTCAAGGGCAGTACGCGGCTCCATCCGGCCGTCCAGCACATCGAGCCAGTAGTTCTCGGGCCAGAGTGTACTGTGCACCATCGTGAGATTCACTGCCTGGTTCTGTTTCGGAGCGTTCGCGCCGACCTCGGCAAAGAGCCGACCCAGGACCTGTCCGTCAAAGTACGGGTCTGCCTGGTAGAGACGTTCATCGTCCCATGCTGGAATGTAGGGCGGGAAGAGATTCGTCAACTCGAATCGCCGGACGTTTCCTTCGACCGACAGCATAGACGCTTCGAGGAAGCTCCACGCGAGGTCGATCCTCTCAGAGAAGCGGGTGATTGTGGCGCCCGTACCGCCGAAGACACTTGTGTTTCGGCGTTCCGGATCGTCGGGCCAGACGGGCAACGGCATCGCACGCCACATGCCTTCCATCTCAGGCAGGTTGTCCTTGAAGAAACCGGCGAACCAATCTGCTCCCAGTTGTGTGAGATAACGCCCCTCACGCAGCGCCGCATAGTGTGCGGCATCCTCGTCGGCTCGTTCGCCCGCGATCCCGTAGTCGTCTCGCATGGCGAGCAGCCACTCGAGCGTATCCAGAATGATAGGATCCGTGTCGGCCTGTATTCGGCCATGCTCGTCGAACCAGCCGGTGCCACGCTGTCGCAGCAGAATCGTCAGGTAGCCGGCCTCAAGGGCAAACATCTTTCGCGTATCGTCGCTCAGATCCATACCTACACGGATGAAATCATCCCACGTCTGCAGATCATCCGGGGTAATCCCGTGTTCGTCAAAGACGTCTGCACGATAGTAGAGCACGACGGGAGTCAGTGCGTGCTCGATTCCGTATGCGCGTCCTTCGGCGTCCTGGTAGAGCGACAGCCGCGAGGCAACGATATCGTCGAGATGGCCTCCCTGCTCAAGGCGCTCGGTCAAGTCGACGAAACCAATCGGGCGATCGCGCAGGAATGCGCCGAATCGTCCCTGCTCAACGTCAGAGATATCCGGCGCACCGATTCCGGTCTGCAACGAGACGAGGAGCCGGTCGTGCATCTCGCTGTAGGCGACGACACTCACATCCACGGCGAAACCAGGAGCAATCTCCGGGCCAAAGACGTCGGCCATCTCACGGAACCACCGTGCATGGGTGTCAACAAACGTCCAGATGTCGAGCTCCGCGTCCGGGGCGGCAGCCTCCCGCTGAGCACCAGCGAAGCCGAGACCGCTCGCCAGCACGAGGACCATCAGGGCCAAAACGAAACCACGGAAACTTCTGACAGTAACTGTCACTGCGGTACCCTCCTTCAATCAACAGGGTGAGATTGGTGTTCAGCATAGAACGGGCCTGACGAGCAGACAACCGCCGAAGGTACTCGAATAGTACCGGATTGGTACTCGTCCAGTACCGGTGCCCGATTGCCGTCTCACAGGTACTTGAGGAGAGTCCTGGCCACGCGACCCGCTTCGGCACGATTGTGCACCCCGATCTTTGCGTATATCTCGCTGGAGTAGTTCTTCACGGTCTGCGGAGCGAGGGCCACTTCTGCGGCAATCTCGGTATTGTCGTACCCCTCCGCGATCAGGCGCAAGATGTGCCGCTCCCTGCGTGACAGATCGTAGTACCACTCGGGAATATCCTTTGCAGACACGCCTCCGTGGTAAACCCCCGGCGACGCCTCGAAAAGACGCGACGCGAGAGTTTCGGGAAGAACGAACGAACCATCGCGGACGGTTCGTATGGCGTTGAAAAGCTCGTCCGGCGGGACGTCCTTTAGCAGATACCCAATGGCCCCGTTACGAATTGCCCGCTTAACGTAGTCGTCATCGTCATAGGTGGTGAGCATCACGATCTTTGTGTTTGGATGAGTCACGTGTAGCCGGCGGGTGGCCTCCACGCCGTCGATGCCGGGCATCCGGACGTCCATGAGCACGATATCGGGCGTACACTCGTCGACCTTCCTGATGGCTTCTTCGCCGTTACGGGCGACGCCGACCACACTGAAGTCGTGCGCTCGAGACTCAATCACTGATCGCAAGCCTTCGACGAAGAGGTCCTGATCGTCGGCGAGTAGGAGTCGTGTAATCATCGGCTCACCTCTGAGTCGGAATGCGAGCGATGACGGTGAAGCCGTTCACGCCGCTGTAACGAAGCTCGCCGCCAAGCGACTCGACCCGCTCGCGCATCCCCTGCAGCCCAATGCCCTCACTCACCGCAGCAGCGCCAATACCGTCATCCACCACACTCACGATCACCCAGTCAAGATCCCTCTGGACCCGCACGAGAACCGAGGTAGCATGGCCGTGACGAAACGTATTCGTCAGTGCCTCCTGGACGAAGCGATATGCACTCAGAAAGAGGTCGGAGGAGTCGAACACGTCGTTCGGGACCAGTATCTCGAGCTTGCCTGCAATACCGGTTGCTCGGGAATAGGTCTGCACGAGATTCCGAATCGCCTGTACCCCGCGCGGCATCCCGATCTCGGTCGATCGCAGTTCACGCAGCGCGCGACGCGTGTCAAACAAGCCGGTCTTTGCCTGCATCCTGATCGCGTCGATGTTCTCATACAGGTCGTGCTGGTCTGCAGGGCATGCGTCAAGACTGACTTCGCTGAGCATGATGATGTTGGTGAGCGTGTATCCGACGCCGTCGTGGATCTCACGGGTGATACGGTTTCGCTCTTCCAGTGTCGACTGCTGCCGTGCGAGTTCCGTAAAGGAGCTGTAGCCGAGGTTCGCCGCGGAGAGCTCATCGATCGTGTCGCGCAGCCGGGGTATGTCCTCACGCATGGCGGCCATCTCGCGACACGTCACCTGCAGACACGTCATGACAACGACGATCACGATCCCTATCGCCGAGGTGAAGAATATGTCCATATTCGTGACTGTGCCGGGGAACTGTGGCCATGCAAGCCGGGCGTCTCGGAAGAGGAGGAGCGAAAACATGAACGCGACCGGTGCAAGTATCGTCCCGGCGACTGTCCGGGAGCTGAAGCCCAACAGCGCCACCGTAAGCAGCAGGAGAAGGCGAAAGGACTCGACCGCCCGAAAAGGCACCGCGAGAATCGCGGCAGCGACCACTGCGACGCTGAGCGCGACCAGCTTGACGATATCGCGCGTACTGAGGATCAGCGCGAGCGAAAACCCGGCCAGGATGACGTATAGGAGGGGAAACTGCTCATACCATTCATCGTGGACGAGCCCGGCGCGTCGTAACATGGTGGTTCCGGTTCCCAACACCCCCATCAGGAGTACAAGGGCACCAAGCTCCAGGCCTCGACGGCCGAAGAGGCGTTTTTCTGTGACCTCGCGGGCTCCCTCCGGCATACTCCATCACGCACGGCTGCGGTCGCTACGCCGTGTCAGAATACTGCCGAATTCGAACCTTTACAATGCTCCTTGCCGAGCGAGGCGGCCGGCGCGACATCGGCGAGCGCTGGATGCGCTCGCCGGACGGTCCCCGGGATCAATCAATCTCCCAGTACGCCGCGAGCGCCTCGAGGAACTCGAGATCGGGCTCGAGGGGGATATCGTCGTAGCCGGGCGCCTGTTCGAGGTGAGCCTGCAGCTCGTCGGCGTCCATGTCGAACACGACCCGGCGATCTTCCGGACTCCACCGTAGCGCCTCGACCGGTACGGGAGCTTCGGCGCCGGCGAAGAGTCCGTCCCACGACACATCGAGCACGGCAAACGCGACTCGGCTGTCCACGAAGTCGAGCTCGAGATCGCTGACCGTACCGATCTCCTCGCCATCGGCCGAGACGACTGAGAAGGTCACGAGCTCCGCGGCCGGCAGCGGCACGTCCGAAGGAAGCTCGTTGATCGAACCGACGGTCGGAATCGGACCGACGTCGGTCACCTCCTGCACCTCGATCTCCATCAGGTTGCTCCAGTACCTGTCGACAGGAGCGTTCCACTCCGGATCGGCGGTGTTCACGATCCGGCCCGGGTCGTAGACGGGAGCCTCGTCAATCGTGCGCACGCCTATAGCCAACAGCGCAGCCTGTGCGCCCATCTCGATTCCCAGGAGCGAGGCCGGCACGGCGGTGCGTTCGCCTCCGAACCCCAGGGTAGTGCCGAACTCTACGATCACGTAGTCGAGCGACCCGTCGGGAGCAATGAGGACGTCGACAATCTGACCGGCACCTCGCGCGTCACGCGTGAAGAGGTCGTAGCCGGTAAGCATCGAGAACGGAACGGTCCTCACCGGAACTATCTGCATACCGACGCCGTACCGGATACCGACGTCCCGGGTGTCCCAGAACCGCGCAAGACGTTCATAGAGCTCCTCGCTCTCAATATCCGGCCAGGTGGTCGTGAAACCGGAAGGACCGGTGAGCCCGTATCGTTCGACGTCGTAGGTGATCTCGCCGGTCCGCCGGTTGCCGACGAATGCCGTAAGCGGGATCAAATAGTTCTCCTCGGAGGCACCGGCTTCGGGCGCCGCCCGGAGGTTTACCAGCAGAATTTGCGCGCTTCTGGCGTTGACTACCAGGTCCTCGATCTGCCCAACAAGCTCGCCCTGAGGATCACGCACTGATGTCCCGAGCAACTCGGTCGCGCGCTCAACCGCGACGGGGGTGACCTGCGGCGATGCCGCGTGCCGGTACCAGGTCCGAAGAAGCGCGTCCTCGCGTCCGAGCATGGTCGCCCGGGGAGGATCGGGAAGCGCCTGCCAATGCGCATATCGCCAGCGATCCCATTGAGTTTCGTCGTCCGGCGGTATGGCTTCCGTGGTCTGCTCGAGCGTGGGTATGTTCTCCAGGAACTGCGGCTCGTCTACGAGGAGCAGAAACCCTGGTCCGTCGGCACGCGTCTCGAACAGGTAGAAGGGCAGCGGATGGAGCTCATCGGAATCGGCGATCGAGTCGTCGACGAACCGGAGCACCAGGTAGCTGGGAGCACCCTGACCGAAGTCCACCAGGATGTCCTCAACCGTCGCAATCCGCGTCTCGCGCAGGGGAGCGTCCCTGAGAAAGACCTCTTCGCCGAAGAACTCGGTCAATCTCGAGTTAGCCGAATGATCGAGCTCGTAGACCGGCGGCACGATGATCTCTTCCTCGTACGTACCGGTAGCGAAGAGGGGGAACACCCCCAGAATCATCGTCAGTGCAAGGGCCAGAGTCGTACCGCTTGCTCGCCTGTTTGTGCGTTGCATATGTCCTCCTCTGCTCCACAATACGAACGGGGCCGGCAGATCTCCATAACCCTGATGGGTGATGCGAAAGCATCGGAACCTGACCTCGGCACGGTCCTTGCACTGGTATGCGGCAGGAGGCTGTATGATCTGGGCTACGATTCTTTTCGCCTTCGTGCTGGGACTGCTCCTGGCGCTGCTCTTTGGCGCTCTGTTTGGCGATCGGGAGCGGATTCCCGGTTTCGTCGTGGTGTTTCTGCTCTTCTTCCTGTTCGCGTGGGCCGGGAGCCTCT
>SLST01000422.1 GCA_007130265.1 Spirochaetales bacterium | reverse complement strand
TGACCGGCCGGCGTGAGCCCGAGTACGAGGAGTACGCAGGTCATGAAGGCGCCCACCGCGGTGCAGAACCGCAGCACCCGGGGCCACGAGACATGGTCGCGGCTCGGTGCGAAGACCATCGCGCAGTTGTGCAGCATCTGGAGGGGGCCGATGACGTTGAGTACGATGCCCCACGTCACGCCGTACACAGCGAGGGCGTGCGTTGCCGAGACGGCGCCTCGGGCGATACCGGCCTGAATGAGCGGTTGCAGCGCGGCCCGCAGCGTGATCATGAACGCGAGCGGCAGGAAGAAGGCGAAGACGATCGCCGTCGTGGGACGGCGCGTGTTTCGCTGCGGGACCTCCTGTGCGGCGCGAACCGGGGATCTGAACAGGAGAAAGAGCGAGCCGAATACCAGCAGACCCTCCACGCCAATGCCGCCCGTCCACGTCAGCGCAGCCAGGTCGATGCCCCGCATCGCCCGGGTCGACGTCGCCCACACGATGAGCGCCACGATCGCGAGGAGCCGCACGAAGGTTGCCGCCGAGACGAAGGTCGTGCGCCGGCGGGCGATCAGGATCCCCCGGTTACTGTCCCGCAGGACCTCCACGAGCGGCAGGAACGCGGTGATCCGCATGGCCCGGTACCCGAGCTCGACGGCCGCGGGATCGCGAAGCCCCATCACATGCGCCAGAAAAAGCCCACCGAGCGGCGTGTACCCGAGCAGCAGGAGGAGGGCGAAGAAGAAGCCCGCGGTGCTCCAGGCGAAGCGCGTGGTCAACCAGTAGCTCTGCCTGCTGTCGGCCATCGCCGTCGAGATCTGCCCGGAGATCAACACCGGCGCCTTGATGGCATTTGTGAAGCTCTTGACCACGTTGAAGACCGCAAGCGTGAGCTCCGGCGAAGGAAGGCGCGCAAGCGCGGCGTTGATGATGTTGTGCGTTGACGAGATGAGGAAGGGCGTCGCAGCGAGCGGCACGTAGAAGGCGAGAAGTCTCGCGTACGACACACCGCGATCCGCGGAATCGTGTGCACTGTCGGTCTCGGCTGACGGTCCGGTTGAAGGCATGAAGTATGGTACTGCGTCACGTTCGGGGAGACTCAGTACGAGCGAGCTCCACGGCTTTTCCGGATTCTATGGACTCGAGCGCGGCATAGCTCAGCTTCAGCGCTATGAGCGCATCCTCTCCGGTGACGTCGGGGTCGGCCTCACCGCGAATCGCGCGCACCATGCGGTCAACTCTCACTGCCGTGCCGACGCCGGGCGAAAGCGACTCCATCCGGGTTTCCGGTCCGCTCTGGATCTCCAGGGCGGCCTGCGGACCCGGGCGGTACCGCATCACGAGTGCCGGCCCGAGCATGCAGTATTCCGGTGAGGTGGCCGGGAACCCTTCGGGCATACCCCAGTTCAGGTACATCTGCAGGTGGTGTCCGCCGGCCATCGTGAGCTCGATCGACGCCTCGTCGATCGCGAGATCCTGAATCCCGGAGAGCCGCGGCTTGCCCCGACCGAACACATGCCCGGCGGCGTAGAGCCGAACAGGCTCGGTGCCGGTGATCCAGCGCATCAGATCGAAGATGTGACACGCCATGTCGATGACGACACCTCCGTTGACCGAACGGCTGTGCATGACCGTCTTTGGTCTGACCTCGCGGACGTCCGAGAAACGGAAGGTGACGGGACCGCCGAACACGCCCTCGAGAAACGCGCGCCGGAGCTCCTGGTTGAGAGGATCGTCGCGGTACTGGAAACACGGCATGTAGACAACGCCGCGCGTGCGAGCGACTCGTATCATCCGTTCGCCCTCGTCGACCGTGAGCGCGAGCGGTTTCTCACCAAGGACGTGCATTCCCCGCTCCGCGGCGAAGCAGGCGATCTGCGCGTGAAGCGATGTGGGGACGCAGACCGACACGACATCGGCTGCGCTCTGCTCGATCGCTTCGCGCCAGTCGAGGTACTGTGACGCACCCACCTCCGCTGCGAGCGCCGCGACTCGTTCGGGGAGCACGTCACAAACCGCCACGACATTGGCGTCGGCTTGCTCGCTCCATGCCCGGGCATGGACGCGTCCGCGGTCGCCACACCCGATCACGCATACCCTCTCCATCGTTCACCTCCCTTCTCGTTACGGGCTCCGGTCGTACGGCAGTATCCCGCACGACGGCTGAGAACGCAAGCATTCCCTTGCGTCCCTGCCGTGAGGCCGACGCCGCCGGTATTCCCCTCTCGCGTGATCTGGTATGATCGCGGGGTATATGGCTATCACACAACTCGAATGCTTCCGCGCGACCGTGCGGCATGAATCGCACGAGGGTGTGCTCGCGCACGCGAGCTGCACGCCGGATCTTGCGCGGCGGATGCGCGAACACCTCGGGATCGGGCCCGAAGGCGACATCTCCGCGACACTCGGGCTCTACGCGCCGACTATGGTGCAGCCCACCCCGACGGCGGCTACCCCGCAGCGTGATTTCTCGCGCTACTACGCCGACATGGAGATACCTCCCGGCTCACGGATCAACGAGATGGGAACCCTCTGCGTTCCGGTTGGATTCTACCACTTCGACAGTATGGTCGCACCGCTTCGCAACGCCACGAGCCTGGATGAAATACGCGATTTCCCTTTTCCGGAGTACGAAGGATACGATGAGTCGCAGATGGCGGGCCGGGTGCGTGATGCGCACGCGCAGGGACGTGTTGTTGCCGGGATGATCGGTCATATCTTCGAGAATGCCTGGCAGATCCGCGGTATGGAACCGTTTCTCATGGATATGGTTGCCGCACCTGAGAACTGCGAGCACATCTTCGACCGGCTCTACGAATACCAGAAGGCACGGGCCTGCGCCGAAGCGCGCGACGGTGTGGACTACCTGCACACCGGCGACGATGTTGCCACGCAGCAGAGCATGATGTTCGGCGTCGACCTGTGGCGAAGGTTCATCAAGCCAAGATGGGCGGACATCTACGCCTCAGCGAAGGCGATCAACCCTGAGCTCAGAATCTGGTACCACAGCGACGGCAATATCATTGATATCATCCCCGAGCTCACTGAAATAGGGGTGGATATCCTCAACCCGATCCAGCCCGAGTGTCTCGACCCGTTTGCCGTAGGGGGGCGGTGGGGCGATCGCCTGGTGCTCGACGGGTGCATTGGAACCCAGTCGGTCATGCCGTTCGGATCCGCGCAGGAGGTGCGCGACACCGTTCGCCGCCTCGTCGACGGACTCGGCGGCAACGGTGCGCTCATGCTCGCCCCCACCCACGTTCTCGAACCGGACGTCCCGATCGACAACGTCATCGCCTACGCGGAGGCG
The DNA here is from genome assembly GCA_007130265.1 of Spirochaetales bacterium. Taxonomy (GTDB): domain Bacteria; phylum Spirochaetota; class Spirochaetia; order DSM-27196; family SLST01; genus SLST01. The sequence goes on along the minus strand of SLST01000422.1, from coordinate 4,047 downwards.
GCGAGAGAGTACGGGAACGTCGTGTAGTCTATCGGGTAGACTACGCGTCCACGTCCACGACGATGAACGCCCCATACATCCCGGCGGCGCGGTGCCCCGGAACGCCGCAGTAGAACTCGAACTCCCCGGCCTCGTCGGCGACGAACTCGATCGTGTCCGACTGTCGGGCGCTGATGACGGCGGTCGCGGCGTCGAACTCGTCGAGCACCCAGTCGTGGCGGCCGCCGCCGTTGACGTAGGTGATCCGGACGGTCGAACCCAGCGCCACGCGAATCTCCGCCGGCATAAACCGGAGGCCGGCGTTGGTCACCTCGATCTCGATGATCTCGTCGGTCCACTCGGTCGCGTCGATGACACCTTCGTCCTCTTCTGCAAAGCCGAACGGAGCTACCAGGAGGACGAGCACGAGGACCGCGATTGACATGACTGTTTTTGATCTCTTCATATGCGCAAAATGTAATTAATTACAAAATAAGTCAACTATATTGATCGACGACCGGGCTCGTGATCCGTGACAAACCCATGATCCTCGAGTAGAGTTCTCCCATGAATCAACCCTCGCGGGATGGCGTTCGAGTCAACGCCGCAGAACTCGAAGCATGTGTCCGCGCGATCGCGGTCGCTTCCGGTCTCGTTCCGGACCGGGCGAGCCTGCTCGCGTCGCTCCTCGTTGCCAACGACCTGCGCGGCGTGTTCAGCCATGGTTCGGTGCAGGTTGCGACCTATGCCCGCCTCATGCGTGACGGGAAGCTGAACGGAGCACCGCAGGTACGGGTCGTTCGCGAGACGCCGGTGAGCCTGCTCGTCGACGGAGACGGCGGCCTCGGGTACTTCCCGTCGTGGGATGGAACGCAGGCGCTGTGCCGCAAGGCGAACGAGGCGGGGATCGCGGTCCTCGTTACGAGGAACCACGGTCACTTCGGCGCTGCCGGGATCTATGCGCGCCTGCCGCTCGAGCACGAGCTGCTCTCCTTCGTCACGTCGGGTCATCAGCTGCGCCTCGAGCCGGCGGCGCCCCACTACGCCGCGGCCGGGGGCTCTCCCATGGCGTTCGGCGTGCCGTCCGCCGGTGCACCGATCGTCGTTGACTTCGGGTGCATGCATGACCTCTACGCGAGCGACCCGCACCGCGATACGATTGCGGGGCTCGCGCCCGGACTCGTTCTGCGGTCGATCGGGCTCGGTGAGATCTGTCAGACCTGGGGCGGATTCCTGTCGGGGCTCAACCTCGACCCGGACCCGCTGGTCTGGCAGTGGCCGGGAGCAAACCAGGGCGCGATGGTGATCGCCTGTCGGGTCGATCTGTTCACGGAGACGCCCCGGTTCAAACGGGAAGTCGCGCGGTACGTCGAGCGGATCCGCGGGCTCTCGCCGCTGCCCGGGCTCGGGGAAACCTTTGCGGCCGGCGACTACGAGCGGCGAAACGAAGAGCGGTACCGGGCAGAAGGCATCCCCCTGTCACCGGCAACGGTTGCCGCACTCGACGAGACGGCCCGCGATTTCGGCGTCGGGCCTATCTCGTCCTCTTAGCCCGCTCGAGTATCGCGTCGGCCTCCTCCTGTGAACGGCAGGAAGTCGAGATGAAGAGCCCCTCCGGTTCGAGGCGGTCGAGAAGCGTCTCCACATCCTGCGCTCGCGCGCCAAGGAGCACGAGTCGTTTGCCGCGCCTCTGGATCTTCTCGTAGAGCGCAAACCATCGGTCGGCTGCGAGCAGATAGGCGCCGCTGCCGTCGTCCGCGGAGGACCCGGTCAGCTGTGCTCCCGGTGTCCATTGGATCCCGTCTATCTCGTCGATCTCGAGCAGCCGGTCCAGATGAACCGCCGCGTCCGGGCCGTCGAGATGAAAGATCGCGTGGTCGAGGAAGGCTGCTTCGCGAACGAGTGCGGGGGCCACGAGCGTCTCAAAGTCATCCGGGGAGATCATCGCCGAGAAGTCGCACTGCAGTGGATACCAGCGGTCTTCGTTGAAGATGGGCATCCACGAGGAGCACCCGCGCTGACCGCGGTCAATGATCGACTGGAGCTCCGCGAATACCGTCTTCCACACCTCATCCACGTCCTGCGCCGCTTTCGCGATCCGGTCCGGATGGTCGTAGACGTCGTAGAGCAGGCGCTCGGTTCCCCGGCAGGCGGCGATCAGGTCGAGATTACCCCCGATGTCGCTGATGCCGACGATATAGTCGCCGTCTGCGTGCTCGATGAAGTGTGACGTCATCCCGGTGAGCAGGCGCCACATGGGGCTCTCCCGGTCGAGTCGGAACGTCGGCTGAGGGTCCCAGTCGCGGATGAACGGATCCGTGTCGAACCAGACGGTGTCTTCGCCCAGATGGAACGATCCGCCCATGCACGCGGCGATCACCCCGGGGCCAAGGTTGCACATCTCGAGCGGGAACGATTCCCCGCCGTAGTAGGTCGTGGCGAACCGGTGCATCGTCTGCCCGTGCCGGTACTCTGTGTCGAGCCACAGCTCTTCGAGCGATGCGGCCGGCCGCCGCTCGTACTCGCACGCAAGCGGCGTATCCCGCGGCGCGGTGACCGCGACGCAGCACCGGTCGAGCACCTCGCCCCTCCAGAACGCCTGCATTCGGGCGACCGCCTCGTCCCAATCATCCTTGTACTTCATTGCGCCCATCGTGCTCGGCCGGCGCGCGATCGTCAAGCAGCTTGCTACCGGTACTCGGCGATCGACTCGATGAGCGCCCGGACGTTCTCGAACGGCGCGTCGTTTTCGATCTCGACGTAGAACACCACCCCGCCCCCGAGATCTCTCCCGAGGTCCGCGTACCGCCGGATCTCGGACCGGATCTCTCCTGGCGTTCCGAGCGGGATGAGCGCCTGACGATCGGGGTGGACGTAGAATGCGACGCCGCGATCGCGACAGTGCTCCACGCGACCCGTATCACTCTCGAACCAGCGGATCTGAGGCCAGATGAGATCGATCCCGAGCGCGAGCAGGTCGTCGAAGATCGGCCCGAGCACGCCGCAGCAGTGGAAGAATACGCGCGCCCCGCCGGCCTTTACCCGAGCGAAGAGGCGTTCGTAGACGGGGGCAAAGAGCTCGCGAAACATAGCCGGCGAGACGAGCGGACCGGTCTGGGCTCCCCAGTCATCGCCGAACCACACGGCGTCGACGCCCGACGCGAGAAACCCGTCTATCCGCCGGTACCAGTAGGCCTCGAGCCTCGCAAGCAGCCGCAGCAGCGGCTGGTTGCGCTCCGCGAGTCCCATGAGTACGCCGTCCATCGGGTGCAGCGCGTGCAGGCGCTCGAAGACGGATACCGTACCCGAGGTGCGAAAGCGCTCCCGGTCGCGCCGGGCTCTCGGGTCGGGGCCGGCTGGTGAGACCAACGGCGTATCCGGAAAGCGGTACTCGTCGCAGCGGCCGAGGTCCCGGATGGGATAACGATACGGATGCCCGGCAATGCCGTAGATCCTGTGCTCCCATACCGTGCCCCATTCGTCGGTGATGAGCTCGTGGTACCGGCCGTCCCCGTCGACCGGCGCATCGCTTCCGGGAATCCCGGTGAATGTGACCGCGTTGTCCGGCGGGTGCCGGCGGAAAAGCTCGAGGAGCCTCTCGCCGTGTACGTGGAGCCCGGCCGGCGACGGGTGATAGACCACCGGAAGCCGGTCCGGCGCGTCGTACTCGATCGCGCGCCGCATGCGCTCGCGCGGAGTCATCGCGGAATCCAGTCGAGGTCGAACCACGGCGCTGCCGGTGCAGCGATCGTGCGACTACCCATCGGATTCTCCTTCCCCGTCAACCGCCGCGCCGGGGTGAGCGCTGTCGACCATCTGCTCAGCCGGGTTCAGAAAGCCCGCGACGAGTCGCTCCACCGGCTGCCATCCCGACGGCGAGGAGGCGTCGCCTACGGCCGCGGTGCCGCCACCCGCAGTCCCGACGGCCGTCGCGTCGCCGAACGCGAGCCAGAACGCAGCCCGCTCGTACCCCTCGTCGAGGAAGGGGGCCGGCGACTCATCCGGGTGCGGGGTAGGGTCGTGCTGCGCGTGCGGCACGCACCGCAGCACCGTCAGGCGCAGCCGATC
>SLST01000282.1 GCA_007130265.1 Spirochaetales bacterium | reverse complement strand
GAAGTTAAGCCCTCCTGCGCCGATGGTACTGCGGCACAAGCCGTGGGAGAGTAGGTCGTTGCCAGGCTTTTTTTTGTTCAAACGAAGCCTGGAAACATGCAGAGACGGAGTCTCTGCGCGGTGCACCAGGTACCGCGGATCGAGCGCTACAGGCTTCCCGCGATGTAGTGCTTCAGCTGGTCGATCAGGAAATCCTTGTCGTGGATGATGCTACGCACGACATCTCCAATGGAAATGAGCCCGGCGAGGTTTCCCTGGTTGAGTACGGGCAGGTGACGGCACCGGTGGTCGGTCATGACCGCCATCGCTTCTTCGATGGTGTGGGTTGGTTTGACATAGATGACATCTGTGGTCATAATGTCGGAGACTGGCGTTTCTTTCGACGATTTCCCCGCGAGGACGACTTTGCGTGCGTAGTCGCGTTCGGTGACGATGCCGGCCATCGAGCTGTCGGGGCCGAGCACGAGGAGCGCGCCTATGTTGAGGTCGCTCATCTTCTGTAATGCCTCGTAGACGCTGCAGTCTACCGGTACGGTGACGACGTCTGTACCCTTGTCCTGAAGCAGATCCTGCACCGTTTCCATGGTGTACCTCCGGATGCGTGAGTGTACCCCATCGTAGCACGGGTCGTGCAAGGTCGAAAGGCGCGCGGAGGGTGCCGGTCGCCGATTCGCGCTTCTTCTTCCACGGTATTCGTGGGATACTCATTCTATGACAATGCGTTCTGTTCAGCTGCTTGAGACTGCACACCCCCTCGTCGACCGCGAGGTTCGGCGACCGGATCCCGGACCTATGGATGCGCTGGTTCGAGTCAAGGCGGCTGGGATCTGCCGGAGCGATCTTCACTACCGTACCGGAACTTCGTTCGCAGGTCCGCTTCCTCTCACGCTCGGTCACGAAAACGCCGGGGTGGTGGAAAGCCTTGGTGTCGACGCGGCGTCGCAGGCGCGCGGGCTGGGAATAGAGGTGGGAGACCGTGTGGCGGTCCATTACCTCATCTCCTGCGGATCCTGCAGATTCTGCATGGCAGGCCACGAGCAATTCTGCGCAGATGGAGCGATGATCGGCAAACACGTAGACGGCGGTTTCGCCGAGTTTCTCAGAGTGCCGGTCCGGAACCTGGTGCCTGTTCCCGATGGCGTGCCGAGCGAATGGGCGGCTGTCATGATGTGCTCGACGGCGACCGCAGTGCACGCTCTCCACAGAGCGGAGCTCAGAGCGGGCGACCGCGTCGCAGTGTATGGCGTTGGGGGGCTCGGGATTTCCGCGGTACAGCTCGCTCTGGCCATGGGTGCCCTTGAAGTCTATGCGATCGACATAGATGCGGACCGGCTCGCGAGAGCTGCGCGTCTTGGCGCCGTCACCGTACACTCACTGGACGGCGATCCTGCAGGCGTAGTCTCTGAGCTCAGTTGCGGCGGCGTCGACGTGGCGATCGAGGTGCTCGGGTTACCGGAGACGATCGACGCCGCGATCCGTTCACTCGCGCCTCTCGGGCGAGCCGCGATCGCCGGGATTGCCGAAAAGCCGGCCTCGATCAACACGTACCGAGATGTCGTCGGTCGGGAGGCGTGCGTCGTCGGGGTCTCCGACCACACCCGAGCAGAGGCCGAGTACGTACTCGATCTCGCGGCCCGCGGAAAACTGTCGTTCAACGAGGTGATCACCGCGAAGTTGCCGCTCGAGGCCGCCGAGGTGAACCGCGTTCTCGACGGGCTCGCCGAGTTCGCGCCCGGCGTGCGGGCGGTAGTCGTTCCCGGGGCCCCTCCTACATCGCTTCTATGAGCGCCGTACCGAACTCGCTCGTCTTGAGCAGAGTCGCCCGCTCCATCAGCCGATGGAAGTCATAGGTCACTCTGCGGTCGGCGATGACTTTGTCCATCGCGTGTTCGATCAGATCGGCCGCTTCAGCCCAACCCATGTGTCGAAGCATCATCACTCCTGACAGGATCACCGACGAAGGATTCACCTTGTCCTGCCCCGCGTACTTGGGCGCGGTGCCGTGAGTAGCTTCGAATACCGCGTGCCCGGTTTCGTAGTTGATATTGGCTCCTGGAGCGATGCCGATTCCGCCTACCTGTGCAGCCAGTGCGTCCGATATATAGTCGCCGTTGAGGTTGAGCGTAGCCACAACGCTGTACTCGTCCGGGCGAGTCAGTATCTGCTGCAGCATGGCGTCGGCGATCACGTCCTTGACGACGATGTCGCGGCCGGTCCTCGGGCTCTTGAGCGTCAGCCATGGGCCCCCGTCGAGCTCAACGGCTCCGAACTCGTCTTTAGCGACTGCATAGCCCCAACTGCGGAATGCACCTTCGGTGAACTTCATGATATTGCCCTTGTGGACAAGCGTCACCGAAGGCAGGTCCCGGTCAATGGCGTAGGTGATCGCCGCGCGAACCAGGCGCGCCGTTCCTTCCTGCGAGACAGGCTTGATGCCTATTCCTGACGTCTGCGGGAATCGGATCTTCGCGTAGCTCTCGGGAAAACGCTCCTTGAGGATCGCGAGCAGGTCGGCTGTCTCCTCGGTCCCGGCCTGGTACTCGATCCCTGCATAGATGTCCTCGGTGTTCTCGCGGAAGATGATCATGTCGACCTGTTCCGGTTTCTTCACCGGCGACGGAACGCCCTTGAAGTAGCGCACCGGGCGAACACAGGCGTAGAGATCGAGTTGCTGCCGGATGGCGACGTTGATCGAACGGATGCCCCCGCCGACAGGCGTGGTGAGCGGGCCCTTGATGCCGACGCGGTATTCGCGCAGGGCGTCCTTCGTCTCCTCCGGCAGCCACAGCGTCTCGCCGTAGACGTCGTTCGCCTTGTCACCGGCGTAGACCTCCATCCATGCAATCTCTTTCCGGCCGCCAAACGCCTTTTTCACGGCCGCGTCGAACACGCGCTGTGAGGCCGCCCAGATGTCCGCACCAGTTCCATCGCCTTCGATGAAACAGACGATAGGCCGGTCGGATGCTTCGACCTTGCCGTGCGACACCGTGATCTTGTCCCCGCCTGGGACGACTATCTTCTGAAATGACATGGTTGGTAAGATACTTCGGAAATCCTGCGACCGTCATCAACCATGTCACGGATGGTGTTTTCAGTGGGGCGGCTGGAGCCGGACGGTCACCGCGGTCAGGCAGGGAAGGTCTCTGGAGGCCACCGGTTGCGACTCCATCGTGCACAGACCGTCGTACTTCCCGAGGATCTGAGCCCGCGTCCCTGCCTGTGGCCGGTGTCGACGGGGGGCTCGCACCATGATATCGTCGCCCCTGTGACCGATCCACCGATCCTCTCGGGTGGAGACGACGATGGTATCGACACCCGTGGCAACACGGCCCCAGATGACACGCGAGACCGTACCGTCTACGCGCAGAAGGGTTCCCTCGGCGTAGGCGCCGGTTCGGGCCGCCCGGTAGTCGAACGCTTCGGCGTGTTCGTTGATGACCTCCTCGGCCGCCTGCAGGTACTCATGTTTTGACGACTCGTCGAGAAGCAGCTGGTATGCCCGGACGTAGAGGTCGAGGTCAAGCCCTTCAGCCAGCTCGCGAGAGTGCGCGTACCGGTACCAGTGTTCCGCGTCCCGCATCCCCCGCTCGACGGCAAGTGCGTACGTCTCGGCCGCGCGACCGTGGTGGCCGAACTCGTAGTACGTCAGCGCCCGGGCGACCGTCGACTCGAGCTCGACCGAGTCGGCGCGCGAAACCGGGGCCTCTCCCCCGCCGGAACCGATGAAATAGAGTAACGCTGTTCCGGCCACGGCCAGGGCGGCCGCGATCCACAAGCCTGTCGTCCCCCTTCTGCCCATGGGCCACCTCGTCGACTCGCTCCCTTCACCATACCGCACACCCCGAGGCTGTGCAATCGCGCCCAAGGATAGCATCGCGTCGTTGCGCGGGGCTACCGACGCTGATACGATTGCCCGATGGGTACCGAGATCATCCCGGTCGAACGACAGCGTCAGATCGTCGAGCTCGTCGACGAGCGCGGGGTCATGCGGGTCAACGAGCTCAGCGCGCGGTTCGCGGTTTCGGTCATGACGATCCGACGCGACCTGATGGCGCTCGAGGAGCAGGGGTTCCTGAGCCGATCGCACGGCGGCGCCGTCTCGCGCCGACGGTTTCAGAGCGAGCCGTACTTCGACCAGAAGGGTCGGCGAAACCGTATCGAGAAAGTCGCGATCGCGCGAGCGGCCGCGGCGCTCGTGGAGGCCGGCGAGACCATCCTCGTGAACAGCGGAAGCACGACGCTCGAGCTCCTGCGCGCGCTTCCCCCAATCGAGCTGCGCGTCGTGACGAGCAACGCCGGCGTGCTGACCGCCCTCGAAGCCCCTTCGATCGAGTGCATCGTCGTCGGTGGCGTCTACCGTCGCAGATCCAATTCCTTTGTCGGCGGCCTTGCGCTGCAGACGCTGAGCCAGGTATTCGGAAGCCGGTCTTTCATAGGCGTAGACGGGCTTTCGGTAGAGGCAGGGCTCACGACGCCTCACCACCAGGAAGCCGAGATCTCCCGCGAGATGATGCGGCGGACGCGGGGCGAGGTGATCGTGCTCGCCGACTCGTCGAAGATCGGTGGGGTGGCCCCGTTCGTGACTGCAGCGCTCGACGAAGTCCACATCGTCGTGACGGACTCCGGAATCGATGAGGAGTACCGAAGCGCTCTCGTCGAGCGGGGAATTCGGGTGATCGTCGCAGATCCGAACATAAAGGACCATTGACAAACAAAAAACAACAATCCATAGTGTAACCGCGAGATGCATATGGATCGTTTTACTGTGGCGATCGTCGGGGCCGGCGTGTCCGGAGCGGCGATTGCTCGTCGGCTCTCGGCCTACAAAGTCAAGGTCGCGCTGGTGGACCGGGAGGCGGACGTCTCTTTCGGTACGTCCAAGGCCAACTCCGGGATCATCCACGGCGGGTTTCACCACAACCTTCGGTACCTCAAAGCCCAGCTGGAAATCCAGGGCGCCGGTCTTTACCCACAGCTTCATCGCGAGCTCGGGTTTCCCTACCGACGGTGCGGCATTGTCGTTGCCGCCTTTACGAATGAAGAGCTCATCACCGCGGAGCACCTCTACCGTCAGGGAGTGGAGAATGACTCGGCCGGGATTGAATTGTGTGGCGCGGACCGGATTCGTGAGCTCGAGCCGAAGCTGCACCAGGATGTGATCGGCGGCGTCTACGCTCCCGCCGGGGGTATCATCGAGCCGTACCGGTTCGTGTTCGCGCTCGTTGAGAATGCGGAGCAGAACGGGCTTGCGGTGCTTCGCGACTTCGAGGTCACCAACGCCTCGCGGACCGCCGACGGGTTCATCCTTCATGCTCGTGACGGACGCGAGATCGAGGCCGATTTCGTCGTCAACGCCGCAGGCCTCTACGCCGACGAGCTATCGCGGGTGTTCGGCGCCGAGGAGTTCACGATCTCGCCGCGCAAGGGCGAGTACCATCTGCTCGATCGGCGGACGCCCGCGTGCCCGCAGCGGGTCGTCTTCCCGGTACCGACGCAGGTCTCCAAGGGAATGCTCGTCATCCCGACCGTCGAAGGAACGGTGCTGCTCGGGCCGACCGCCGACTCTCTCGACGACAAGGACGATCTCACGACGAGCAGGGAGCGACTGAGCGAGATAGTGGCCTCGGCGCAGCAGCTCGTGCCGTCGGTCTCGGCTTCGGACATCATCACGTCATTCTCGGGCCTGCGGCCCACTCTGCCCGACGGCGATTTCATGATTCGCGAATCCGAAGTCGTGCCGGGCCTCATCCACGTTGCCGGTATCCAGAGCCCGGGCCTCACGGCGGCGCCCGCCGTCGCCGAGTACGTCAAGGATCTCCTGAAGTCCGCCGGTTGCACGCTCACCGAGAAGCCCAGTTTCTCACGGCACCTGCCGGCCGTGCGTCGGACGAGAGTCATGGACGATGCCGAGCTCACTGCGAGCTGGGAAGAGAACCACGATGCGGGGAGCGTGGTCTGCCGCTGTGAAACGGTCACCAGGGAAGAGATTCGTGACGCGATCGCCGCCGGCCACACGACGGTGGACGGGATCAAGTTCTACTGTCGCGCGTCGGCCGGTCGCTGCCAGGGGGCATTCTGTATCCCGCGCATGCTCGAGATCATCGCTGAGGAGACCGGCGCGCCGGTGAGCGAGCTCACGAAACGGGGCGCCGGGAGCGAGCTGGTGGACCGGACGCTTCCCGGAACGCCCGCGATCCGCACGCGGCGGGATCGTACGCTGCGAGGCGAACTGAGGGCTCCCGAGCAGACCGACGCCGTGGTTATTGGCGGAGGCGCCGCGGGCATGGCGGCCGCGAGTGAGCTTGCCGCGCGCGGATTCCGGCCGCTCGTCGTCGACCGCGAGCGAAGCCTTGGCGGAGTGCTGCGGCAGTGCGTTCACAACGGCTTCGGAATACACGAGTACAACGAGGAACTCACCGGACCGGAATACGCCGAACGGTATGTCGATGAAGTGGCGCGCGCCGGGATCCCGACGCTCGTTGATACCACGGCGCTGGGGATCGAACGTGCCGACGGGGGGTTCGTGACGCGTCTGTTGTCGCGTGATGGCGGGCTCGAGCTCGTGCGGTCTCGTGCGATCGCGCTCGCAATGGGAAGTCGCGAACGAAACCGCGGCGACATCCAGATTCCCGGTAGCCGGCCGGCGGGCGTGATGACCGCCGGCGCCGCGCAGCGACTCATCAATGTCGAGGGTTTCGTGCCGGGCCGGCGCGCAGTGATCATTGGTAGCGGCGACATTGGTCTGATCATGGCCCGAAGGTTCAAGCTCATAGGAGCTGAGGTGGAAGCGGTGATCGAAATCCAGCCGGTTCCGTCGGGCATCAACCGCAACATCGTGCAGTGCCTCGACGACTTCGGTATTCCGCTTTACCTCGGCCACGTGGTAACGGCTATTCACGGACGCGATCGCGTGAGCAGCGTATCGGTTGCGCCGCTCGAGAACGGTGTCCCACGAACCGACTCCGGCTTCGAGATCGAGTGCGATACGGTCCTGCTCTCCGTCGGGCTCATTCCGGAGAACGAGCTCTCGCGACCGCTCGGGGTCGAGCTCCACCGCCAGACGAATGGACCGCTCGTCGACTCCCGGCTGATGACCACGGTTCCCGGGGTATTCGCCTCCGGAAACGTACTCCACATCCACGACCTCGTGGACTTCGTTGCCGAGGAGTCGCGCAGGTGCGGGCGTTCCATTGCCGACTATCTCGAACACCGCGACGGGATCGAGGAGGCCGACCTCGTGGCCGGCAGCAACGTCCGTTACGCCGTGCCGGGACGCATCCGGGTCGGCGAGGAGAATCGCGTATACCTGCGATCGATGATCGCGCGGGTCGGCGCGACGGTGGAGGTTCGCCGCGGGGATACGGTGATTGCGAGAGAGAAGCAGCACCACGTGCAGCCCTCCGAGATGATTACCATCACCGTCGACGGCACCAGTCTGTCACCGGGAGATCGCGTGGAGGTGTCGGTACGATGATCGCTGAAAACCAACGGTTGATTCGTGTCCGAGACACGGACGACGAGCTTACCTGTATTGTCTGTCCGATCGGGTGTCGACTTCATGCCGAGCGGCTCGACGACGGTTCGCTCAAGGTGACCGGCAACCGATGCAAACGCGGTGTCGCGTACGCCGAAGAGGAGTTCCGGGACCCACGGCGTCCGGTGACCGGTACCTGCGCCGTCGCCGACGGAGAGGTCTTCCGCCTTCCCGTCAAGAGCAGCGAGCCGGTGGCCGTGGACACCATTCCGTCCTTCCTGAATGCGATGTACGAGCTCGAGTTGGCTGCGCCCGTCGAGTGTGGAGACGTTGTGGCGACGGACGTTGCCGGAAGCGGGATCGATCTGATCGCGACGATGTCTATCCGTGAGGAGGAGTAGATGGCGGAGCAGTTCGTGGTGGCGCTCGACCAGGGGACCACAAGCTCGCGGGCGATTGTGTTCGATCGCAAGAGCGCCATTCGTGGTGTTGCGCAGCGGGAGTTTACCCAACACTATCCGAAGCCCGGATGGGTCGAACACGACCCACGGGAAATCTGGAGCTCCCAGCTCGAGGTTCTGCACGCAGCTATGCGGCAGGCCGACGTGCGCCCCGAACAGCTCGCCGGGCTCGGGATTACCAACCAGCGTGAGACGACGGTGCTCTGGAACCGCAAGACCGGCGAGCCGATCCATAACGCGATCGTCTGGCAGTGTCGACGCACATCCGCTGCATGCGACCGTCTCGTTCGCGAAGGCCACGAGGCGCTGATTCAGGAGCGCGCCGGGCTCGTTGTCGATGCGTATTTCAGCGGGACCAAGATCCAGTGGCTGCTCGAGCACGTGGCCGGCGCGCGAGCACTCGCGGAGCGTGGCGATCTCGCATTCGGCACGGTCGACTCGTGGCTCCTCTGGAATCTGACCGGCGGTGCGGTCCACGCGACCGACGTGACCAACGCAGGCCGAACGATGCTCTGCAACATCCACCGCCTCGAGTGGGATGACGAGCTACTCGAGCTGCTTGGTATCCCCCGGTCCATACTCCCCTCGATCGTCCCGTCCTCCGGTCTGATCGGGAAGACGGCGCCCGAAATATTCGCCGGGACCGAGGTGCCGATCGCCGGGATGGCGGGCGATCAGCACGCGGCGCTCTTTGGACAGACCTGTTTCGACGTCGGGATGACGAAGAACACCTACGGCACAGGCTGCTTCATCCTCGTGAACACCGGAGAGAAGGCCATCGCGAGCCGGAACCGGCTTCTCACGACTCCCGCGTGGTCGCTCGCCGCGGGCTCGGTGACCTATGCGATGGAGGGCAGCATATTCATCGCCGGCGCGGCCGTGCAGTGGCTGCGTGACTCGATGAAGGTGATCTCAAACGCGGCCGAGAGCGAGTACTTTGCGACGCAGGTGTCCGACTCCGGCGGGGTCTACGTCGTCCCGGCCTTCGTCGGGCTTGGGGCGCCCCACTGGGACAGTTACGCGCGGGGCGGTGTGTTCGGACTCACCGCCGGTAGCGGGCGGAACCATCTCATCCGCGCGACGCTCGAGTCGATCGCATACCAGAGCCGCGACGTCGTCGAAGCCATGGCGCGTGACGGATCGGGCACCGCAGAGGTACAGACCATGCGGGTGGACGGCGGAGCGAGCGCGAACGATTTCCTGATGCAGTTCCAGGCCGACATCCTCGGGACCGCGGTAGAGCGTCCCGTGGTGGCGGAGACCACGGCGCTCGGGGCGGCGTACCTGGCCGGGCTCGGCACCGGGTTCTGGTCGGACAGAGAGGAGATCCGCGAGGCGTGGAAGCTCGAGCGGCGTTTCGAGCCCGGAATGTCCGAAGACGAGCGAGAGTCGCTGTACTCCGGCTGGCAGGAGGCCGTGCGACGGGTGCGCGGATGGGCCGATGAGTGATCGGGATCGCGCCGCCGACGTGCGCGTCGTCATCGTCGGCGGCGGGGGGACAGGATCTGCGCTCCTGCACGATCTCACCCAGCGAGGATTCGCCTGCAGGTTGTTCGAGCGTGGGGAGCTGACGAGCGGCACGACCGGACGCCATCACGGGCAACTCCACTCCGGGGCGAGGTACGCCGTTGGTGACGTGGAGATCGCGAGGGAGTGCGCGCAGGAAGTCGCGATCCTGCGTCGTATCGCCGCGGATTCGATTGAGATGAACTACGGGCTCTTCCTCGCGCTGAGTGATGACGACGAAGCGTACGCAGAGACGTTCGTCGCCGCGTGTCAGGCGGCCGGCATCGCCGTGCGACGAGTCGCTGTGGATGAGGCGCTGCGCTACGAGCCGCGGATCAACCCGCGGGCACGACTCGCCTACCTCGTGCCGGACGGCACGATCGACGCCTACCGGTTGCCGCTGCAGTTCCTCGCGTCGGCGGCCGCGGAGGGAGCGTTGGCACATCCGTTCTGCGAGGTCACCGGTATTCGCACGAAGCAGGGCATGGTAACCGGCGTTTCGGTCTTTGACTACACCAAACGGCGCGAAAAGTCCTGGCCAGCGGACATCGTGATCAACGCCGCCGGACCGTGGGCCGGACGGGTGGCGCAGACCGCCGGGGTCGACCTGCCGGTTACGCCGGCTGCAGGAACGATGGTCGCGGTGCGGCGGCGGCTCTGCAACATGGTTGTCAGCCACCTCCATCCTCCCGGCGACGGAGACATTATCGTCCCGCAGCGCGGGCTTTCGATCATCGGATCGACGCAGTGGGAGACCGACGATCCGGACGGGGTCGTTACTCCGGAGGGTGACATCGAGTGGCTGCGAGTCCGGGCCGACGAGTTACTCCCCGGCTTCTCAGATGAGCCGTTCCACGCCGCGTGGACGGCTGTCCGTCCGCTCGCCGGCCGTTCGGCCGGAGGCGGTAGAGCCTTGAGCCGTGGATTCACGGTGGTCCCGCCCGGGAGATGCGGACCGGGCGGATTCTACAGCGTCGTCGGCGGCAAGGCGACGACGCTCCGGGCGATGGCGCAGGCGGTTGCCGACCGCGTGTGCGATGACCTCGACCTCGCCATCGCGGGTCGTACCCATGCGACACCGTTGCGCCCGCACCGAGATTACTTTCGCAGGAACATCGCATGAGCACGACGAAGACGCTCCGCATCAGGCGCACCGAGGGGCATATCGACGAGTTCGTGGTGACCGCCGGACGGTACACCACCCTGCTCGACGGGCTCGAGGAGATCCGCAGCGGGGATGATCGCAGCCTGGTGTACCGGCATTCGTGTCATCACGGTTCGTGCGGCACGTGCGGAGCGCTCGTAAACGGCGAACGGGTACTCGCGTGCCTTACTCGACTGGCGGAGCTGCCCGCGGTGTCGGTCGTTGAACCCCTCTCGCCGTTCCCTCTGGTCGCAGACCTCGCAGTCGATCCCCGCGCCCTCTACGAACGCTTTCCGCCCGACGCCGGGTACCTCCGGCCGAGCGAAGTGAACCCGGGGGCCGGTGTTCCCGACGAGATCGCCGGGTACACCCGGTTCGAGAACTGCATCGAGTGCGGGCTCTGCGTCTCGGCGTGTCCCGTTCAACGCGCGTTTGTCGGACCGGCCGCACTTGCCGCGTACGGCCGCGAGCTCGAGAAGCATCCCGAACGCGGAGGGGAGTTGCTCCGGCAGATCGACACCGCGGACGGCGTGTGGGCCTGCGACCGGGCGCTTGCCTGTAGCGCGATCTGTCCGCTCGGCGTCGCTCCGGCGAGACACATCGCCGTGCTGCAGCGAAAGGCAAGGGCGCTGCGGCAGAACCGCGAGTCGGTGGAGTCGGATTCGTCGCACTGATCTCTCGAACCGCTGACACGTCGGAAATAACCTGATATAATATCTCAGCAAAGGAGCACCCATGCCTGCATTGCCAAAGGTGGCTTCTCCCATGGCGGCACGGTGTCGCCGGATGCTGATCGTCACTGCACTCCTGCTCGTACCCCCCTTGCTGACCGCTGCGGACGTCTCCGTGATCGAGTATCTCGAGGGGGATGTCCAGGTCGAGTCTCATGGTCGCCGGAGGATCGCGGACTTCGGCACTACCCTCTCCCGCGGTGATCTCGTGATTACCGGCGACGACGGTGTCGCGATCGTCCGCGTCTCAGCGACGTCGCAGATCAAGCTCCGGGAGAATACCGTGGTAGCGATCGACGACGTCGCCGGAGGCGGATCGGTTCATCTGCGCCAGGGTGGACTCTTCGCGAGAGCGCACCGAGCCGCGACGGGGCGTGGCTTTCGGGTCACGACTCCCACCGTGGTCGCAGGCGTGCGCGGCACCGATTTCTTCGTCGCGTACGGGCGGACGATCGAGGAGCGGCCGGACCTCTGGCTCTGCGTGAACAGCGGTTCGGTGGAGGTTCTGATCCCGCAGACCGGCGATCTGACGGTGGTCAACGAGGGTGAGGGAGTGAATATCCTCGCCGGACTCCGCACGACGCAGCCGCGCTTCTACCCGTGGACGCTCGAGCTGAACTGGCTCTTCGATCCCGAAGAGGGCGATGTGCGAGACGCAACCGATCTGGACGGAGCCTACGCCGACCTGCTCGACCAGGACTACGACTGAGGTGACCATGAAACGAAGCTGGATAGCTGCAGCGTTCCTCGCGATCCTTGGAACGCCGCTCGCGGCCGAACATCTGCCCGAGATTCCCGGCACCGGATTCGAGGTTCACACCCACGGACGTCTGTTCGTATACCACGGAGACCTCTCCGGGATGGTGGAGTACGTCGGCCGCTTCGAAGACCCCGAGCTCGAGTTCCGCTACCGGTCGATGACGGTTGGCGGGTACTATCGCCTCCATCGGAACGTAAAGGCCGGCGCCTTCTACCGGCTTCAGGCCGGAGCGCACCACGACGACGACTGGATCGTCACGACCTATCCGGAGTGGGATTGGCGCGACACGTCCCGACGGTTCGAGCATCTGGTCATGGTGGACGTCACCCCGCGCTTCTTGCTCGACTTCCTGCCGGGCGGCAACTGGGTAGGTTCGGTCAAGAACCGCTACGCCTACAACTTCTTCAACGACCACCAGACGCTTCTGGTCAGGCCCGGGCTCACGTGGTTCTGGCTCGTCGACCGCGAGCCGGTGCTCAACGTTTCCGCTCAGTACGCCACCTACCTGTCGCTCAACTTCGGCGACCGGTTCTGGTACCGGCATGGGCCGTACCTGAACGTGCTCTACCACGTCACGCCGTTCCTCGTGGTCGACGCCTCACTCGCGCGGCAGGCGATCTACTGGACGGAGTCAAGCGTGTTCCAGAGAAGACACCCGAACGAAGCATACGTGCGCAACACGTACGCTCCGTGGGTCCTCGATGTGGGTCTGATCGTCTCGCTCAGAACGAATCGCTGAGATCGAGGTTCTTTGCGTTCGCCGCGTCACCTTTCCTGATCGTCGACTTGCTGATCAGGTCCTGGAGCAGGCCCTCGTACGCATCACCGTCGAGCGGCAAGTCGACGGTCTTTCCCGTGAAGTGGCTCATCAGGATCGCGTTCGCCAGCGCCACGGACCCAATACCCTCAGGAGCCTCGGCGACGAGCGACGAGCCTTCCCGGATCGACCGAGCGAACGTTTCGGTAACCGTCCGGTGAAGCCCACCTTCGTCCGCCGGGACTTCGATCGTTTCCGTGATGTACGACACGCGACCGAAGCCCTGCTCGGCGGTGTTCGAGTACTCGAACATCGACTGTTCGTTCCGGTCGAAGGTGATGCTGTTTCCGTCGATGATGAGCCGGCCGTTCTCGCCCACGAGCTCGAGCCTGTTCGTCCCCGGTGACTCTGCGGTCGTGGTGATCAGGTGGCCGACCATGCCGTTGGCGTGGTGGAACACGCCGGTCACCTCGTCTTCGACCTCGATATCGTGGTACTTGCCTATAGATGCGAACCCGTTCACGCGTTCGGGCATGCCGAGCAGCCACTGGTAGAGGTCGAGGTTGTGGGGACACTGGTTGAGCAGAACGCCGCCGCCCTCACCGCCCCAGGTCGCTCGCCAGGAGCCGGTGTCGTAGTAGTACTGCGTGCGGAACCAGCTGGTCACGATCCACGTGGCTCGCACCATTCTGCCCAGAAGCCCCCCGTCGATCATCTCCTTTATCTTGCGCCACGAGTTCATGGTCCGCTGCTGGAACATCGCCCCGAACTTGAGGTCGGGGTGCGACTTTTTCGCCTTCTCGTAGGCGTCGATCATCTTCCCGACGTCGTTCACATGGACGCCGACGGGCTTCTCGCACATCACGTGGATACCCCGCCCGAGCGCTGAGATCGAGAGCGGCGTGTGGTCGTAGTGCGGGGTCGCGATGATGACCGCTTCGAGGTTCGCCTTCTCCATCATCTCGTTCGCGTCCGTATACCGCTGCACGTCGTACTGCGATGCGATCTCGTCCAGCTTGTCCGGGTTTACGTCACACAGCGCGGCCATCTCGATGACCTCGCTCTCGTTGCAGTCACGCGCATGGCTGCTCCCCATATTCCCGAGTCCGATGATTCCTGTCCGTACGGGTTTCACGTAGCCTCCGTTTCAGATGATGGTTCCAGCATGCCGTGTTCGGCCGGGCATTGCAAGGCCTCGCCCGGCCGGCTCGCCACGGCCGGCTCACGCCTGAGCCCGCGGTCCCTGGAGGTGTGACCTGAGAAAACGGCCGGTATGAGAGCCGTTCTCCTGCGCGATGAGAGACGGCGGGCCGGTTGCGACGACTCCGCCGCCCTCTTCACCACCCTCCGGACCGAGGTCGATGATCCAGTCCGACGCGGCGATGAGGTCGAGGTTGTGCTCGATCACGAGCACGGTCGCTCCGGTGTCCACCAGCCGCCGGAGCACCGCGATGAGCTGGTCCACGTCTGCCATGTGCAGGCCGACCGTCGGCTCATCGAGCACGTAGAGCGCCCTTGGGGCGCTCGCATCGAGTCCGGCGCGTCTCTGCGACAATGTTTCGGTGGTCGTTGACGAGCGGGCAAGCTCGGAGACGAGCTTGATCCGCTGCGCCTCACCGCCGCTCAGCGTCGGGCTCTGCTGGCCGAGGGTCAGGTACCCGAGCCCCACCTCGACGAGCAGTTCGAGCGCGTGGCGGATCTTCGGCTGCGCCGCAAACAGCCCGACGGCTTCCTCGACGTCCATCGCAAGCACATCCGCGATGCTCTTGTCGCGGTAGCGTACCGCGAGCGTCTCCTGTGTGAAGCGTGCGCCGCTGCACTCATCGCAGGTGACCGTGACGTCCGGCAGAAAACTCATCTCGATCCGCTGAACGCCCTGCCCCTTGCACGATTCGCAGCGTCCTCCTGTCGTGTTGAAACTGAACCGACTCGCCGTGTATCCGCGCATGCGCGACTCCGGCAGCGACGCGAACAGGCGTCTGATCTCGTCCCAGACGCCAATGTAGGTCGCGGGGGTCGACCGCGGCGTCTTGCCGATCGGGCTTTGATCGACCTCGAGCGCGCGCTCGATCCGCTCTGCGCCGCCGATCGCGCGGCACCCGACAGGCCGAGCGGCGCGCTTGCGCGGGGAAGCCGCCGTGTCGCCGGTCTTGCGTCGTGCGCCTCTTCGCGATGCGATCGCCCTGGCGACCGAGGCGTGCACGACCTCGCGCACGAGCGTACTCTTGCCGCTGCCGCTGACACCTGTTACGCAGACGAGCCGACCAAGGGGGAGATCGACGTCGATCTCCTTCAGGTTGTGCATCCGGGCACCCCGGATCGAGAGCGTTCCCAAAGCAGTCGCGGGGCTGCGGCTGTTACCGTCGGGGGATCTTCGATTTCCGTTCGAGAGGAACCTACCGGTGACCGACGCCGGGTTCGCAACAATCTCGTCGACCGTTCCCTGGGCAACCACGAGTCCGCCCCTGACGCCGCCGCCGGGTCCGAGGTCCACGATGTGCTCGGCCGCGCGAATCGTCTCTTCATCGTGCTCGACCACCAGGACGGTGTTGCCCTTGCGCGTCAGCCGGTGCAGCACGTCGAGCAGCATCCGATTGTCGCGCGGATGCAGCCCAATCGTCGGCTCGTCCAGGACGTAGCACACCCCGCGCAGGTTCGACCCGAGCTGCGCCGCGAGCCTGATGCGTTGCGCCTCGCCGCCGCTCAGCGTGGGAGCCGCGCGGTCGAGGGTGAGATACCCAAGGCCCACCTCCTCGAGGAAGGCGAGTCGGCTCTGCATCTCGGCGAGAAGGTCGCGGGCGATCGCGCGCTCACGTTCGCTCAGGTCGATCCCGTTCGCAAAGACGCGTGCGTCGCGGATACTCATGCGTGAGAGGTCCACGATCGAGCGATCGCGGAACCGTACCGCAAGCGCCTCCGGCTTGAGCCTGCGGCCGGCGCAGGTGGGACAGACCTCGTCCCGCTCGGTTTCCGAGTCCCAGCCGGCCTCCTCGAGAAGCGACCGTTTCTCCGCGCGCGAGAGGCGTGTGCCGGTACCGAGGCAGGCGGGGCACCAGCCGTGCCGCGAGTTGAACGAAAAGAGTCGCGGGTCGAGCTCGTCGAAGCTCCGGTTGCACGAGGGGCAGGCATAGCGGGTGCTGTAGACCGTCTCACCGTCGCCGGCCTGGTCGCCCGTCCCGACGGGCGCCACGTAGATCACGCCGTTCCCGTGATGCAGCGCTTCCTGGACCGCGCGAGTGAACGCCGCGCGATCGTCGAGGCCACCCCGCGCGCCAAACGCGAACGGGCCGTAGGGCAGCTCAATGTCGTGTTCACGGTAGCGGTCGAGTCGCGGCCAGGGATCGACTCGAGTGAGCTCTCCGTCGACTCGCAGCTCCTCGACGCCGCGCCGCGCCGCCCACTTCGCAAGGTCGGTGTAGTACCCCTTGCGGGCCACCACGAGCGGCGCGAGCACCCGAACTTCGCGGCCGGCGTAGCCGCGCCGGATCGACTCGACGATCGCCGCCTCCGACTGCGACTCGATGGGTACGTCGCAATCGGGGCAGTACTGGGTGCCGAGTTTCGCGTAGAGCAGGCGCAGGAACTGCGCGATCTCCGTGGTCGTCGCGACCGTGCTCTTCTGTCCCCCCCGGCTCGTGCGCTGTTCGATCGCCACGGTGGGAGGAATTCCCACCGCGCCGTCCATCTCCGGGCGCGCGGCCGGCTGGACGAACTGCCGCGCATACGCGTTCAGCGACTCGAGGTAGCGGCGCTGACCTTCGCCAAAGACGATGTCGAACGCCACGGTGCTCTTGCCGCTGCCGCTGACTCCCGTGAGAACCGTGAACCGATCGTGCGGAATGTCAAGGTCGACGTCACGCAGGTTGTGCTCGCGTGCACCCCGTATCGTGATTCGGCGCACTCGCGACTGTAGTTCGCCGTCCGAACCGGCCGCGTAGTCTGCCGCCTCAGCCGCCGCTGAGGCGGTGTGCGCCGGCGCCGGCACGAGTCCGGCTCGAACGAGCTCCCGGCCGGTATGGGTGGCGGACGCGGCGAGCGCCGTCGGCGGGCCGGCGAATACGACCCGACCGCCGGCTTCGCCGCCCTCGGGGCCGAGGTCGATGACGTGGTCGGCCGCGACGATCACGTCGAGGTTGTGTTCGATGACCACGAGCGAGTGGCCGGCGGCCTGGAGCTTCCGGAATGCGACGAGGAGCGTCGCGATGTCGGCGAAGTGAAGCCCCGTCGTCGGCTCGTCAAAGAGAAAAAGTATGTGTGACTTCGCGCCGGTGCCGGTCCCGGACGCGAGATGGCTCGCGAGCTTGAGCCGCTGCGCCTCGCCGCCGCTCAATGTCGGGACCGGCTGTCCGAGCCGAACATACCCGAGTCCCACGTCCTTGAGCGGTTGCAGGGCCCGCAGGATCCTGGCGTCGCCGGCGAACCGGTCGGCGGCCTCGTCCACGGTGAGGTCGAGGACGTCCGCGATCGAGAGCCCGCCGCCGTCGTCGGTCTGCAGGCGAACCTCGAGTACGTCGTCGCGAAACCTTCGGCCATTGCAGTCCGCACAGCGCAGATAGACGTCGCTCAGGAACTGCATCTCGATGTGTTCGAACCCGCTCCCCTTGCACGTGGGGCACTGGCCGGCGGCGGAGTTGAAGCTGAACGCGCCGGCGGAGAGCCCGCGCTCACGCGCCGACTCGAGCCGGGCGAAGACGGACCGGATCGTGTCGAACGCGCCGACGTAACTTGCCGGGTTGCTTCGCGCGCTCTTGCCGATAGCCGACTGATCGACGAGCTCCACGTCGTCGATCGCGTCGAGCCCGTCGATCGCGTCGTGCGCGCCCGGCTCCTCGGTGGGAGCGCCGAGGTGGCGCCTCGCGCCGCGCGAGAGAACGTCCTCAAGGAGTGTGCTCTTCCCGCTGCCGCTGACGCCGGTGAGAACGACGATTTGGCCCATCGGGATCGTTACGTCGATCCCCTTCAGGTTGTGTTCCCGGGCTCCCCGGATCTGGATCGTGGAACCCGCAGACTTGCTCCGGAGGTCTCCCGACGCGATAGAGGTGGGTGCCCGGGTGCTCTTCCTCCCGCTCAGGTAGGCGCCGGTGAGCGACGTACGGGAACGGCGCAGGCGTGCGGGAGTCCCGGTGAACACGAGGTCGCCGCCGGAGGCCCCCGCTCCGGGTCCCATGTCGATCACGTGGTCGGCCGCCGAGATCACCGCCGGGTCATGTTCCACGACGACGATCGTGTTTCCCGAGTCGCGCAGCCGTCGCAGCACGCCGACGAGCCGGTCTACGTCGCGCGGATGGAGGCCTATGCTCGGTTCGTCGAGAACGAAGAGCGCGTTGACGAGCGATGTCCCGAGCGCGGTGGTGAGGTTCACCCGCTGAACCTCTCCTCCACTCAGGGTCCGCGATTGACGGTCGAGGTTGAGGTACCCCAGGCCCACCTCACAGAGGTACGCAAGCCGACGCTGGATCTCGCTCATCACCGTCTCGGTTGCCTCGTCGAGGCTCCCCGGCAGTCGCAACTCCCGGAAGAACGCGCCGAGCGAATCGATGGGCTCGAGTGAGACGTCGTGCAGGTTCTTCCCGCCGTCCGGGCCTATGCGCCAGGCGAGTGCCTCCGGCTTCAACCGAGCTCCTCCGCAGGCGTCGCACCGGTGATACGCGCGGTAGCGCGAGAGGAGCACCCGGATGTGCATCTTGTAGCTGCGGCTCTCGAGCCAGTCGAAGAAACGGCTCACCCCGTACCAGACGCCCTCGTCAAAGCCGCCCTCTCCCTCGAGCACCCACCGGCGGTCTTCCTCCGCGAGCTCGTTCCACGGCACATCGACGCGCAGGCCTCGCCTCCGGGCGTAGGAGAGCAGATCGCGACGGCACTCGTCGTAGCTCTTGCTCTGAAACGGCCGGATCGCTCCCTCGAGAATGGAGAGCGATTCGTCCGGGATGACGAGGCCGTAGTCGATGCCGATGACGCGCCCGAAGCCCCGGCACGTGTCGCAGGCGCCGAGCGGAGAGTTGAACGAGAAGAGGTTGGGCACCGGGTCGCGGTAGTGGATGTCGCAGCCGGCGCAGTGCAGGTCGCCGGAGTACCGGTGCTCCCTGGCGTCGTCTCCGTCGATCTCCCAGACGCTGCATCGCCCCTGCCCGTGGCTCATCGCCTGTTCGAGCGACTCGACGAGACGTTCGCGCGAGGCGGCCGGACGAAGGCGGTCCTGGATGATGTGGCAGAGGTCCGCGGCGCGGGTGTGGACGCCGCGGTAGCCCTGTGACCGGACGAGCGACTCGACTTCCTCGTCCGAGAGGCGCTCGGGAACCGCGACCGGAAAGGTGACCAGCCGACGGTGCGATGCTGCGGGACCGCTCCATGCGTCTATGTCGTCGGCCACACTCTCAGGATTGTCCCGCCGGACCGGGCGGCCGCAACCGCGACAGTAGAGGGTCGCCGCGCGGGCGAAGAGCAGCTTCAGATGGTCGTTGAGCTCGGTCATCGTGCCGACCGTCGACCGTGACGTCCGTACCGGGTTGGTCTGGTCGATCGCGATGGCCGGCGGGATTCCCTCAATACGGTCGACCGCCGGCTTATCCATGCGGTCGAGGAACTGCCGTGTGTACGCGCTGAATGTCTCCACGTACAGCCGCTGACCCTCCGAGTAGAGCGTGTCGAAGGCGAGCGACGACTTCCCACTGCCGCTCACACCGGTGATCACCGTGAGTTTCCCGAGCGGAATATCGAGATCGAGGTTGCGCAGATTGTTCTGCCGGGCCCCGGCGATTCGTATCGTATGGGCCACGGGTCGATCGCCCGCGGACCTCTTCGTTCGTGATGCAGCCATTGCGGTAGACTCGAATATACCGACACGCACACCGCTTGTGGCACGGCTTGACACCATGTGGTCGGATCGATCTGATAGGGGGACAATCGAGTATGAGCGAAACCGGCGCGCCCCTGAGGGACAAAGAGCAACTGATCGGCACCGTCTCGGGATTTCTCGCCTTTCTCCTGTGGGGGCTACTGCCCTTCTACTGGAAGTGGCTCGGGGCGGTCCCCGCGTCCGAGATTCTGGCCCATCGGGTCATCTGGTCCGCCCTGCTGCTTGTCGTTCTGGTGCCGACGCTGCAGTCGCGGCAGCTCGCGGTCGCGGTCCGCGATCGTCGCGCGCTCCTGACCGCGGCCGGCGCCGGTGTCCTCGTGGGCGGCAACTGGTTCGTCTACACGTGGGCGGTGAACGCCGATCGGCTCGTGGAGGCGAGCCTGGGCTACTACATCAACCCGTTGGTCAGCGTCGTGCTGGGCGTTGTCGTCCTCCACGAGCGCCTGAGCCGTCTCCAGGTCGTTGCCGTCATCCTCGCCGCGGTCGGCGTGCTGGTGCTCACCGTGAACCACGGGCGCGTTCCCTGGGTCAGCCTGAGTCTCGCGTTCAGTTTCGCGCTCTACGGTCTCGTCAAGAAGACCGGACGACTCAACGCGATCGTCAGTCTCATGGTCGAGCTCGTCATCATCACCCCGATCGCGCTCGTCTTTCTCGTGGTGCGCCATCGCGGCGGGGCAGGCTCCTTCGGTGCGGCCGGGCCCCTCATCACGCTCCTGCTCGCCGGGGCCGGTATCGCGACCGTCGCGCCGCTCCTGCTCTTCGGAACCGCCGCGCGCCGGATTCCGCTCTCGCGCGTCGGCTTTCTCCAGTACATCGCACCGACACTGATGCTCCTGATCGGGACCGTCTTCTACCGCGAGCCGTTCACCCCGGCGCATGCGGTCAGCTTCGCGCTCATCTGGACGGCGCTTGCGATCTATACCACGACGCTCGTGCGAAGACCGGCTGCGCTCAGCGAGTCGCCGTGAAGCGTTGCGCCGCCGGAAGCGTCAGCCCGACAACGAAGCCGATCGTTGTGGCCACCGCCGTCAGCCCGAAGACTCCCTGGTAGCTCCACAGTCCGATCAGAAGCCCTCCGATGATCGGGGCGAGGGCGGCCGGGACGTACCCGACTCCCATCAGGCCGGCGTAGAGCGGCCGGTCGCGCTCCGGGACGATGTCGAGCATGTAGTTGATGAACGGAGGCCACCCCTCGAGTGAGAAGCCGAGGACCAGGAAGAGCAGTCCGAACGGGATGAGGAACGGAAACCCCGGCGCGAGAAACCCGGTGGCGAAGGCGATCACCGGCGGCACGGCGCACACAAGGGCCGCGATGCGGATCGCGTGCTGGTGGCCGTGCCGGTCGCCTACATGGCCCCAGATGATCGCGCCCATGATGCGGCCTGCCATCTGGAGCGGGAGAAAGACGGCGAGTGCGCTTTCGTCGAGACCAAAGGTGCGGGTCGCGAAGACGATGTAGAAGGGCAGGCTGAGACGCGACATGTTGAACAGCACGAGGACGACCATCGTGCGGGCGAACGTCGCGTTGGCGCTCAGGTAGTGCGGCAGGGTCCGCAGGAGCGCGCCAAGCCTCAGACGCCGCGACGTGGGACTCGGGTGCTCCACGAGGCCCACGAAGGTTCCCACGTTCGCGAGGTATAGGAGCGCGCCAATCGTGATGACGAACCCGTAGTTGACCGGGAAACTCACGCGGTCGAACCCCAGGATCGCGGCGACCGCCGCACCCGCGGCGATGGAGAGCATTCCGCCGGCGACCTGGCGCGTTGCGAAGAACCGGCCCCGTCGATCGTCCGGGACCGCCTTGCCCACCATGTCCATCCAGGCGGGGTCACCGGCGGAATCCCCGAACCAGAACAGGATCTGCACCAGGAGCAGGAGTCCGGCCCAGAAGAAGGCCGGAGCGTCCGGGACCCAGATGAGAGCGAGGCCGAGCAACCAGAGTGGGAGCCTGCCCACCGCCATCATGCCCACGAGGAACCGCTTCTTGTGCGCGAGCGACGAGATCCAGTTGCCGGAGAGGATGGGTATAACGCCCTTCGCCAGCGGCTGGATCGCCCCGACGAGACCCACGAGCACCGCCGAGCCCGTGAGCCGCTCCATCAGGAGCGGCAGGACCGTGTTCGGGTCGAAGAAGACCAGGCCGACGGTGAACAGGATCCCTTCCGCGACGAGCAGGCGGGTGTTGCGTTTGGTCTCCGACGGCGTATACGGCGTACTCATCCTCTCTTCTCCGGTAGGCGATCATACGAGGCGGGTCCGCCTTGATCAAGGCCGACTCGTCCAGCATACTGGCGGCAATCCACGAAAGGAAGCGCCATGAGCACCAGGCCGAACATTCTCTTCATCATGACCGACGATCACGCGAGCCAGGCGATGAGCTGTTACGGAAGCCGCGTCAACACGACGCCCAACCTCGACCGCATCGCGAACGAGGGAGTCCGGTTCGACCACTGTTACGTCACGAACTCGATCTGCACGCCGAGCCGCGCGACGATCCTCACCGGGACGCACAATCACGTGAACCGCGTGACCACGCTCGCGACGCACATCGACAACCGGCTGCCGAACGTCGCGAAGCACCTGCGCAGCGGAGGGTACCAGACGGCGATCATCGGGAAGTGGCATCTTGGCCAGGGGCCGCGTCACTGGCCCACCGGGTTCGACTTCTGGAGCGTGCTTCCAGGACAGGGCATCTACCACGACCCGGTCTTCTACGAGATGGGCGAGAGGATCGTCGAACCCGGCTATGTGACCGACGTGACGACGGACAAATGCCTGAAGTGGCTCGACGAACGTGATCCGGATAGGCCCTTCTTCCTCATGTGCCACCATAAGGCGCCGCACCGGCCCTGGGACCCGAAGCCAGAACACCGCTCGCTCTATGCCGACCCTATACCGACGCCCGATTCCTACGACGACGACTACCACAACCGCGCCCGCGCCGCCGCCGAAGCCCACATGCGCATTGCGAGCGACATGACCTACGACGACCTCGATCTCGTGCAGCTCCCCGAGTCGCCGGGCTACACGCTCGGTATGGGATCGCACAAGTTCATCCCCCATCCGGCCGACGACGAGCTCGCCGGCTTCTCGCTTCGCTGCCGCAACACGGGCGAGCTCTTCACCTTCGAGACCCGGGCAGAGCTCAAGCGGTTCAAGTACCAGCGCTACCTGCAGAAGTACCTGCAGTGCGTCCACTCGGTGGACGAAAACGTCGGTCGACTGCTCGACTACCTCGACGAGCAGGGCCTGCGCGACGACACGCTCGTGATTTACACATCCGACCAGGGCTTCTACCTTGGCGAGCACGGATGGTTTGACAAGCGCTTCATCTACGAGGAGAGCTTCAAGATGCCCTTGGTCGCGCGTTATCCCGGATTCGCGAAGAGCGGCACGACCTGCGACGCGATGGTGAGTAACGTCGATTTCGCGCAGACCTTCCTGGACGTTGCCGGGCTGCCGCAGCCGAACTACATGCAGGGCAGGTCGATCAAGCCGCTTCTCGAGGGATCGGTTCCCGACGACTGGACCGATCTCGCTTACCACCGCTACTGGATGAACCAGGACAGCATCCACAATGCCTTCGCGCACTACGGTATCCGAACGCATGACTACAAGCTGATCTACTGGTACAACGAGGACTGCGAGGAAGAGGGGGCGAACCCCGGATCCGGCCCGCCTGAGTGGGAGCTCTTCGACCTGCGCGCGGATCCGCTCGAGATGAAGAACGTCTACCACGAAGCCGGGTACGCGGAGGTGGTGAAGACGATGACGGGGAAGCTCGAGGCGGAGATG
>SLST01000257.1 GCA_007130265.1 Spirochaetales bacterium | reverse complement strand
TCGCTACCGCGTTGATCTGCGGCAGACCGCTGGCGATCTCGCGCCAATGCCGTCCGGCATCCTCCGATAGGTACACCGTTCCCCCGGGAGCGGCGATCAGGGCGACCTCGCCTGCATCGCTCCCGCCCGCTATGAGGCAGAACGTATCGACGTTCCCGGGGAACCACTCAGGCAGTCCGGCTGTGCACCGGACGAATGGCTCCCGTGACCCGAGGGGTCGCGAGTAGACGGCGCCGCGGTCGCCGTGAGGCCCGTTCGAGGCGCTTGCGAGAATCGTGTCGCCGGCGACCGCGACCGCGCGCATGTAGGAGAAATCAAGCCCATCAGTCGTGACAGTCCATGATCCTCCGCGATCGGCGCTCTCCGCGAAGCCACGTGCGGAGGGTGCGAAGATCATCCCCGCGGTATCATGGAACAGAACCTGGTGCACATCTGTGCGGATGTCAATCGTCTGGCGCCAGCTCTCGCCGCCGTCGGTGGACCGGAGAACTCCCCCTACGTGCACGTTCACGAATAGCTCTCCGTCGTCGGCCGCGTCGATTGCGCGCGTCGCGGGCGGCCCGCCCCACGGCGTGAACCATCCGTCCCGTCGCGGAGCCTCCTCGAAGCTCTGGAGCTGCGACACCGTGCCGTCGTCCGCAACGCGCAGGAGATGCGCCTCCTCCGTCCCGACGTAGAGCGCCTGCGGCGTTCGGTAGAGCGAGACCGCCTGATGCTCCACTCTCGCAAACCTCTCCCAGCTCGCCTCGTCGATCGCCCCGGCGTCCGGCCTGGTCCGCCAGATCTCGTGCCGCCCCACGAGGGCGCACACCGCGTTCGCCGTTCTCGTGATCGCCGCGATCCGTTCTCCGGCAAAGGCGGTTGGCTCGCTTCGCCCGGTTTCGTAGAGACCGCGGTTCGTCGCGACGAGAACGGAGGACTGTGTTCGTGCCATGGTCGCCTCTCCTGCGCTGAAGGTACAGATCTCCAGGCCGACGAGCAAAGGTGAGGCTCTTGGAGCACGCGGTCCAAAGCATCAGGTACGTACGACTGTGATGGAAACCGCCGGAAGCCTGAACCGCTCTCGAGGCTGGCACGACGTGGTCCTCCGGCTCCATGCCGGGCACGTGTCGTCCGGGCCATTCCCTTGCAGCGTCTCGACGACCACCGGCGTGTCCGAGGCTACCAGGTTCGTGACAACAACCTCGTGTTCGTGCAGATCCCGGTTCACCAGGAGGAACGTTCGGCAGTCAGCGGACTCCGCGACGTAGCAGCCAAGTGGAGCGGCAACCGGTATGCGTCCGACCCGATCGGCGGACCGTTCTCCCAGGATCTTCATGATCTGGCCCGTGGGATTCGGCGAGTTGTCAGATCTCAGTGCGTCCCAGAGTTGCGGCGACCCCGGCTCGTCGTTGTATATCCAGCGTGTGTTCCAGACGAGGGTGCACACGAGGCGAGGCTCCAGAAGATGCTCGGCGATCATCTCAAAGAGGACGAGAGCGTGTCCGATGGTGTTGATGTGCGGCCAGCCGAGGTTCTCGGGATGTCCGTACCAGTCTGCCGAGTTCGTCTCTGTGATCGCGATCTCGATGCGCTTCGCGTCGGCACCGCCGCAGTAGAGTTCGAGGCAGTTTCTTGCGTTGCGGATCACTGAGCGGAAATCGTGCGTGCCTGCCAGGAACCTGTCGTACGACATCCACTGCATGCAGGGATAGTCGTGGATCGACAGGAAGTCGATCACCTCGGCAGCCTCTGAGAGCACGACTCTCCACCATCTTGCGCCGGATTCCTGATCGAGCGCGCCCACCGCTTCAGCGTCGTTTGGCCCGTTCGCCCCGATCAGGATGGAGTCGTCCTCCTTCCGCATCGCGTCCGCGAAGACCCGGATGTCACGCGCGTACTCGGACGCTGTAACGGCTCCATTGTAGGAGTCGAGGTAGCTTTCGTTGCCAATCTCCCACCGGCGGACACCGTACCCCTGAGTCCGGTTCGCATATCGTACCCAAGAGCAGGCGTTCCCGAGCAGTTCCTCCCTCGTCGGTCTGCTCCCGCCGGGCGGCACTTCCTTTCGCCACGAGTCATACGCGACCACGACGATGGGCTCTGCACCTACGTCATGGCACAGGGCGATGAAGTCGTCGAATCCAAGGGTGTGCGAAGCGAAGCTCGATCCGTCCAGATCGAGGAATCGGCGGAACAAGTCCCCGGCCTGTCCGGGACCGGTTCGTGCACACCGTGGCCGCGGTACCTCGCATGGCGGACTCGACCAGAGATAGGCGTCGGCTTTCTCTCCCCCGGGGAATCGTAGCCACCTGACACCCATTTCGCGGAGCGCATCCGCAAGCGACTGGCCTGCGTTGTGCAGTCGCATACCGTCCGTCAAGTGGTTCACGTTGATCCCGAGTCGGTTCACGGCGTCTGGAGGCCCGTACTCGGCCCGGCTCGCGTCGATGCTCAGTCCCATGATTCTTCAACCCTGGACAAGAAGGGGCGGGCCGATCTCGCCCGCCCCGGTCTGCCTGATGAGTCGATCTCAGCGCTGATTAGGCGGCCAGGCGAACTCGAGGTTCAGGCGCTCCTTGTTCTCCTGGAAGCGTTCGTTCTGGTACGCAAGCACTTTCTGCCAACCCCTCGCATCGAGTTCTTCGAGCGCAGCACGCCAGATTCGCTCAACCTCCGCGGCGGAGTCGGCCATGATCATCCACGGGATCTGTTCTTCCCAGAAGACGCTTGCCTCGCCGCGGATGATCGCCTCCTCTGTTCCTCCGGGCGGATCGATATTGGCCCAGGCCATGTCAGGGAACGAGTACTGACCGAAGTACCGGTCCATGTTGTAACCGAGTGCGGGCGGCTCAGGCGGCGCTTCGATCGACTGCTGATAGGGCGGATTGTAGAACCACCAGAAGTTGTTCGCGCCGTGCCGGGCCCAAGCTGCGGCTGCGTCGCGTTCCTGCTCGGCGAGGAACTCCTCGGTGTACTGAACTCTGCCGTCAACCATGTTGAACGTCGTGCCCGGAACACCGTGTTGGAGCTCCTGCTGACCTTCCTCGCTGTACGCGTATTCGAAGAACCTGATGACGCGGTCCGGTCTTCGCGCGTTGCGGCTGACCATCGAGACCGTCCAGCCGGCGAACGCGCGGGGCGAGAAGTACGGCCGGGCACCGTCTTGCGCGAGTACCGGTCCCACCGGAACCATCTTCGCGTCGTTGTCGAACTCGTAGAGGTTGTTCATTGGGGTCTTGTAGTCGGCGATGTTGACGATCGCGAGGAACACCCGGCCGGAGCTGATCCACTCCTCAACGTGTGTTCGTTGCATGGTGAAGTTGTCACGCGAGATGAACCCCTCCCGGTACATGCGGTTGATGAACTGCATCGCTTCGAGAAACTTCGGATGGTAGCGGCGGTCGATCAGGTTGCCGTCGGAATCTTCGCGAGGGACGGCGAAGAAGTCCGGGAAGTTAGTCATCACCGAATGCCAGCTGGTAGCAAGGTTTCCGAGGTTTACTGGAGTCACTCTCTGACCGTTGTATTCGATCTGGGCGTCTCGAACCTTTCGCAGGGCTTCGATCATTCGATCCTGGGTTGTGAAGTCCTCCGGCACGATTCCGAGGTCGTCCATGATGTCCTGACGCGCGATCATACCCTGGTTCGTCTCGAGAAACGTCTCTTCCGTGATGTGCTCAGGCGCCCAGAAGAAGCCCGGGAAGCCGTACCAGTGCCCGTCGTCGTAGGTGTACCAGAGACGCATGGTTTCCGGGATGATATTCCAGAATGTGGGAGCGTATTGGTCAACCAGCTGCTCAAGCGGATGGAGCATGCCGCTGGCCTGCAGCAGCGGGAACTGCTCCTCGTACCAGCCGATCGTCACGATGTCCGGAAGGTCCCCCGCCGCGATCATCGCATTCAGCCGTTCGGCTCCCTCGCCGGCAGGCGTCGTGATCTCGAGCTTGACGCCCGTCTTGTCGGTGACATACCGGTCGAGCAGTGTTGACTCCACGTCCCACTGCTTGTTGTACCAGCCCTCGTGGACGTACATGCTGAGCGTAACGGGGCTCGTGTCCCACGCCCAGCTCGGGCCGGTACCGTCTCGGACCACCTCGTCGACGGCCGCGACGTCTCGCTGCCCGGTGGCGAATACCGTCGCAGTCGCCAGTGTCAGAATCATTACGAGCGCGATGCTCGCGATCCTCAGTGCTTTCATATGCACCTCCTCTTCTCAAATTGGATCAGCCCTTTATTGAGCCGATCAAAAGTCCCCTTACGAAGTACTTCTGCAGAAACGGGTAGAGCGCGATGATCGGCAACGCTGTCACCACGATCGTAGCCAGTTGTATGGTTGTGGAATTAACCTCGAACTGAGTTGCCATCATCTCGGCGGCGCGGCTCGCAATGTTCGCTGCGGCCTCCCGAGTGCGGATAATCCGCATCAGGTACAGCTGCAGCGGCTGGAGGCTGCGCGATGTCGTGAACACCATCGCGTCGAAGAAACTGTTCCAGTGCCAGACGGCAACAAAGAGTGCGATCGCCGCAAACACGGGCTTCGAGACAGGGATGATGAGCCGGAAGAAGATCGTGTACTCGTTCGCGCCGTCCATTTTGGCCGATTCGTTGATGGAGATGGGTATCTCTCGGAAGAAGGTCTGAAAGATGAGAACGTTCCAGAAGTTGAACATCCCCGGTAGGATGAAGACCAGAAAATTGTTCAGGAGTCCGAGCGATCGGTACAAGAGGTATATGGGTATGAGTCCCCCATTGAAGAAGAGCGTGATCAGCCCTATCGTCGCGTAGATCTTCCGCCCCTTCAGAAATGGACGCGAAAAGCCGTAGGCGAAGACGCCGGTAAACACGATGTGCACGAGGGTTCCCAGCGCCGTTCTCGCGATGGTGATCTGGTATGCATCGATGATCTGTCGCTCGCGAAGAACGACCTGATAGTTTGCGACGGTGAAATGACGCGGCCAGAAGGTCACGCCACCGCGCATGTAGTCGGCTCCGTGGTTGAAAGAGCCCACGACGGCGTACCAGAAGGGAAAGAGCGTTACGAAGATGACGACAAGCATGAGGACGACATTTGCGAGGTCAAACGCCTTGTCCTTTACCGACCTGTCGTAGTGCATCAGCTCTCCCTAGAACAGGCTCCGGTCGGCCACGCGTCCGGCAAACCAGTTGGCAAGCAGAAGCAGGATGACCGCCACGACCGACCGCATCAGGCCTACCGCCGCCGCGTACGAGAAACGCAGCTGCTGAAGCCCGACCTTATACACATATGTGTCGATGATCTCGCTCATCGACACGTTGAGAGCGTTCTGCAGCATCCAGATCTGGTCGAACCCCCAGTTGAGCATGTTGCTGATCGTAAAGATCAGCAAGATGAACACTGTTCCGCCGATCGACGGGAGCGTGATGTGCCACATACGCTGGAACCGTCCGGCGCCGTCAATCACTCCGGCCTCGTGGAGCTGTGGATCGACGCCCGCGATCGCTGCAAGGTAGAGGATCGCGCTCCACCCAAGCGTTTTCGTTATGTTGGTAAGGACCGCGATTCCCCAGAAGTACCGTGGTTCGCCCAAGAAGAAGATCGGCTCCCGGATAAGTCCTGTCCGAAGGAGGAGTGTGTTCACCGCCCCGGTCTCCGTGGACAGGAGCGAGATGATGAGCCCGCCGTAGACGACCCAGGACAGGAAATGGGGCAGGTAGGAGACGGTCTGGGTGAACTTCTTGAACGCCTGACTGCGCAGCTCGTAGAGGAAGAGCGCGAAGATGATTGGCACCGGGAATCCGACGATCAACCCCAGGATGTTGATTCCCAAGGTGTTCCGTAACGCGTTGTAGAAGTTCGGATTGGTGAGGAACGCCTCGAAGTGGCGCAATCCGGCCCACGGCGCCTGGAGGATTCCCGTGATGATCGAGTAGTCCTTGAATGCGATGACGACCCCGTACATGGGGACGTAGTTGAAGATGACCATGAAGATGATGCCCGGCCAGATCATCGACTGGGCGTCGAGCTGCGCCCAGAACGAGTTGATCCTGGGGCGTTTCAACGGCAGCCATCGTACCAGCCGGTCGTCTCGCGTCAACGTTGACGCGCCTTTCTGCGTCATCGTTGACATTATACACGTTGTTCATGGTATTGTAAAGCAGTATCCAGGCGAAAGAGCTTGCACGGTGGTGTGCGAGCGTCCCGCCTTCGAGTGGAGAGAGTATGTCGACCTATAAAGAGATCGCCGATCGAGCGAATGTCTCTATTGGAACAGTCTACCGAGTCGCCCACAACCGAGGCCGCGTGGCGAAGTCGACTGAAGCGCGGGTGAGGCAGGCGATCGAAGAAGTCGGGTATAAGCGCAACATCTACGCCAGCAATCTCTCACGGCAAAAGGCGTACCGCTTTGGAGTCCTGATGCCCCGGACTCACTTCAACAGCGGCTACTGGCAGGAACCATATCGTGGGACGGACGACGCGAGGCGCGAGCTTGCCAAGTATCGAGTAGACGTGGAACACTTCCTGTACGACGAGAACTCGCAGCGGTCGTTCGGCTACCAGGCACGCAAGGCAGGAGCGGCGGAGCTTGACGGGCTTCTCGTGGCTGCCGTCGTAGCAGTCAGGAATGGAGATGTCGCGCAGAGGTTGCCCGTGAACGTTCCGCGGGCGTATTTCGACTCGTTCGTAGATGATCCGGGCGCGATTGGGTTCGTCGGACACGACTCGTATGCGAGCGGACGACTGGCTGGACACCTCATGTCGATGATCGTTCGGCGATCATCGTCGGTCATCGCGCTTCGCATGTACCACGGGGATCCCGACTCCACGTTCTGGACTCACCACATCGAGGACCGTATCCGCGGGTTCTGCGATTACTCTGAGGAGCACCCCGGACTCGCCGTTACTGTTGTTGCGGTGGACGCTGCGGGTGGAGCATGCGCGTTCGAGGAGGCGATCGAGCAGGCGCTCACCGCGGAGCCTGACGCTGCCGGGGTCTTCGTGTCGAACTCGGAGACGCACCTCGCGGTGGATGCGATGGAGCAACTCGGACGCGGGCGGAACATGCGCTGCATCGGGTACGACCTCGTCGAGCCCAACCGGGCGTGTCTCGAGAATGGGACGATCGACTTCCTGCTCGGCCAGCGGCCCTACGAGCAGGGGTACCGCGGCGTGCATCTTCTTCACCGACATGTCGTTCTGAAAGAGGAGACCCCAGGCCTCACCGTCCTGCCCACCGATATCTTCACCCGCGAGAACGCCGACAGCCTTCCGGAAACCAGCTATACTGAAGCACGAGCGAAAAAGGCGCAGTTACCATGAGTATGATAGTCGATGGAAAGGTCAAACTCACCTACGAGGAGTAC
Source organism: Spirochaetales bacterium (assembly GCA_007130265.1). GTDB lineage: Bacteria > Spirochaetota > Spirochaetia > DSM-27196 > SLST01 > SLST01. Next base: position 43 of record SLST01000257.1, on the reverse strand, counting down.
CGGCTCTTCCCGGATGACGGGAATACCCACGAGCTCATCGACG
>SLST01000151.1 GCA_007130265.1 Spirochaetales bacterium | reverse complement strand
GTTCGGAAGTGGGAGTGGACGATGATTCGCGGCGAACTGCTCCCAGGCGACCTCGTGTCCGCGGCCGCACCAGGGCGTCGCCTCGCGAGCCGTGAACGAGAAGGTCACGTGCGCCTCCGGCTCTTCGAGCGCGTCCGGGTTGCGCCACTTCACGGCGACCGGCAACTTACCCCCCGGCGGTATTTCCAGCGGCGGCAGTTCGCCCGCCTCGATGAGTCTCCCCTCGACCTCGAGCCGCCACGTACCGGCGAGCCAGTTGAGGCTGACGAAGTCGTGCTTGCTTCGTACGATGAACCGACCTTCGGCGACACTGAGCGCCACGACCTCGAGCGGTTGCGCGAGCTTCTTGAACTCGTAGACAGCCGGGTGGGGGCGTCGGTCCGGCCAGACCAGACCGTCGGCGACGAAGTTGGAGTCGTGCACCGACTCGCCGAAGTCCCCACCGTAGGCCCAGTACTCGCGACCCTTCTCGTCTACCTGAAGAATGCCGTGGTCGACCCACTCCCAGATGAAACCGCCCTGAAGCCCGTGATACCGCTCGAAAGCATCCCAGTACTCGGCGAGGCTTCCGTTGCTGTTGCCCATCGCGTGCGAGTACTCGCAGAGGATCACGGGTCGCGGGTCGCGACCCTCGCAAGCGTGCTCGATGATGCTCTCGATCGGCGGGTACATCGGGTTGATGAGGTCGTTCGAGCGGTTGCATCCCCCGGTGTAGACGTTCCCGCCCTGGGTCCAGCGCTGCTTGACCTCGCCCTCGTGGTGGATGACCCGGGAAGGATCGTAGGCGCGAGCCTTCTCGATCGCCGCAGCATGGTTCTCACCGTGTCCGGTCTCGTTTCCCGCGCTCCAGGCGATGATCGACGGGTGGTTCTTGTCGCGCAGCACCATACGCATGATCCGTTCCTCGAAGGCGCGGGTCCAGCGTGGATCGCGGCAAAGCGAGTCGTAGTTCGCGTGTGCCTCAATGTCCGCCTCATCGACGAGGTAGATCCCGTACTCGTCGCACAGATCGTACCACTCGATCGTATCCGGATAGTGACTCGTACGTACGGCGTTGAAGTTGAACGACTTGAGTGTCGTGATGTCGCTGACCATGAGCTCACGCGTCATGACCTTCCCGAGCCGGTCGTCGTGCTCGTGCCGGTTCACGCCCTTGATCATGACCGCACGGCCATTGATCAGGAGCTGCCGGTCGCGGATCTCCACCCGGCGGAAGCCGATCCGGACGCATCGCGTCTCGATGTGCCGCCCGCCCGGTCCGTGGAGCGAGAGGAGCAGGCGGTAGAGCGTCGGCTCTTCACTCGACCATGGTCTGATCCCCGGGAGATCGGCGCAGAGCTCCACCCGGTACTCGTCCACCCGGAACGACGGGTCGACGCACGCGGATCCATTCCAGTACGGCAGGCCGTCCCGGTCGACGAGAGTGCCGCGGATCTGGTACCGCTCGACGGGGCCGCTTCGTGCGCACGGATCGTCGTCGTCGACCGGCGCGTAGGCGAAGTGTGCGGTCGCCCGCAGGCTTCCCGCTCCCGTCTGGACGTCGTAGTCGGCCCGGGCGAAGACGTCGGCGATGAAGGCCGGCTCGGTCGTGTAGAGGTAGACGTCGCGGTAGATGCCCGCCATCCACCACTGGTCCTGGTCCTCGATGTAGCTCGAGTCGCTCCATCTGATCACCTTCACGGCGATCGTGTTCGCGCCGGGCTCGACGAAGCCGGTCAGGTCGAACTCGCTCGGCAGCCGGGTATCCTTCGCCATGCCCACGAAGCGTCCGTTGACGAACAGCTCGTAGTAGCTCTCGACCCCCCCGACGTGCACGACGATGCGACGGTCCTTCCAGTCGGACGGCACGTTGAAGCTCCGTCGGTATACGCCGGTCGGGTTTTCCTGCGGCACGAAGGGCGGGTTGTTCTCAAACGGCATCTTGACGTTCGTGTAGATCGGCAGATCTCCGGTGTCCTGCAGCGTCCAGTTCGACGGCACGGGCATCTCGCGGTACCCTGCCGCCTTCTCGTCGAAGACACGATCGGTTGCGTCGGCCGGTACCGTCTCCGGCCGGTCGTAGAGCCTGAAGCTCCAACTGCCGTTCAGAGAGTGCATCCATGGTGAGTCAGTACGTGCTCCGCCAAGCGCGGTCTTCTCGTCGGCGAAGGGGATGAGGCACGACGTCATCGGCAGGCGGTTGATGCCGGTGAGCTCCGGCAGCTCCCAGGTTTTGGTTGTCATGCCCGTACCGTACCGTGACTCCCGGTTCATCGCAACAGGGCGCAGGGGGCGTATGCGCTCCCCTTGACGAGCGTCTCGAGCGCACGCATCATTCCCCCGTGAACCGCCGTGCCTCGCTCGCCCTTTTCATGTTCTTCTGCGAGGCCATCGCCGTCCAGATCGCCGTCGCGCGGGATGCCGACGTGGACGCCCCGTCCCGGGCGTTCTTCCGCTACCGGCTCTCGGCTCTCGGGGTCTCCCAGTCGCCCGAGGCGGTCCCGCTGCTGGTGCTGATCGGCGATCACGCGGCCCCGCCACCGACCGTCGGGGAGGTCTTCGACGCGCTGCGGGTACGGGCGTACCATCCGCTCCTCGTGCTCACCATGCAGGTGGGAGGAGAGACAATGAGCACGGCGGTCGAAGAGAAGGCGCGGTCGACGATCGTGCGCGTGCGTGCGACCCACGACGTTGACCCGGCGCGGATCTACCTTGTTGGCGAGGCGCGCGGCGCAGACCTCGTCTGGCGCTTGATAGAGTCCTCTGGCGACGACTATGCCGCCGCAGTCGCGGCGAATATGCGGGCCGGCGGAGCCGCAGATCCGTCCCGGCTGGACCGGCTCGCCGGCGTGCCGTTCTGGATCTTCCACGATGCTGCGGACGAGCGAGTGCCGGTAGCGGTGGTGCGAGCGACGGTCGGCGCACTCTGGGCGGCCGGAGCGAACGTTCGGTACACCGAGTATCGCGACGACGATCCCGGGCGGTGGGCGGCGTTGCGGCGAGAGGACCGTCTGCTCACCTGGCTCTTCATGCAGAGCCGAGAGTAGGGTAGAGTCACCTCGATGGCTACCCCAACACAATCGTTTCAGGCACGTGTACTCGCAGTGGGATCCGGCAAGGGCGGCGTCGGCAAGTCGACCACGAGCGTAAATCTCGCGATCGTCGCGGCAAAGAGCGGACGGCGCGTCGGGATCGTCGACCTCGACCCGCTGTCGAACATCGCCACCATTCTCGATGTGCCCAACCGTGACCTCATTCGCGTAGCCGAGCGGATCAGCCGGGACACCTCGTCGCTCGCGGATCAGACGGTCCCGCTCTTTCGCAACGTCGACCTGCTCTTCCCGCGTCCGAAGCTCGAGCGCGGCGAGAGCGCACGGCTTCGTGCGGCGCTCTTTGAGCGCCATCGTACCGAACTGCTTACCCGCTACGATCTGGTGATCTGCGACATGCCCGCCGGAATCGGCAGGGAGGAGAACCTCGCGTTCCTTCCCTTCGTCGGCGCGCTGATCATCGTCACCAATCCCGAACCCACCTCGCATGTGTCCGCCGGCGGGTATGTCAGGGTTGCCCGTGAGATCAGACCCGATCTGCCAGTGCTGTTCTGGCACAACCGTCACCGTGAGACGATGTCCGGCGGCTTCAACCCTACGGATGTTATCGGAAACTACAACCGGTACGTCGACGACGAGCTGCGGATTGATCCCGGGGCGGCTTTCGTTTCCCATGCGGCGATCATTCCGGACGATCCGTCCCTGAATCTCCTGCAGCAGACGCTCGCCTTCGAGGGGCACGTCCTTGGGAAGCTGCTCGACGCGACCCAGATGCTCCACAAGGCGGTGATTGCCGGGATCGAGCCCGGCGGTTCGCTCGGGCGCGCGACGAACCAGTTGCGCTACTACCTGAGCGCTCACCCGGGGCGCCTCGCGCCGGATGAGCTGTCGCAGGAGGCTGTCCGGTATCTCGCGGAGGAGTACGGCGGGGGTCCTCGCGCGGCCGCGGCCACGACGACGGGAGAGAACGACCGCGTGGTCGACGCAGCAGCGGTTGATTCCTTCGTGCATCGCTACGCGAACCACCCGCTGACCGCACCGCTTCGGCAGACGGTCTTTGCGATCGAGCGCGCCGCCGAGCAGGTAGTCGACCAGCAACGTCTCTTCGCGACCGGCCGCGGCGATCGGCGACCGATCACCCAGGCTGCGACCTGCGTACGCCGGCTGATCGACGCAGTAGACACCCACGCGGTGACGCCGTTCGAACGGAATCTTGGCGGCATTCTGCTGTGCTACCTCGCGATTCTGCTCATTTCCGGGGCGCCGCAGGTCCGCTCGCTCGTTGCGGCGGTGATCCCGCGGCGAAGCGAGGATGGACGCATCGTGCGCGACCGCCGCCACCAGATCCGCAATCTGATCGAGCGCAACGACACCTACCACCGTCGCTACTTCACGCTCGTCCGCAAGCTCTACCCGGTGCTCGTCCATCAGATCAACCGGCTCGTGGACGCCGCCGGCTGGGGAAGAATCGTGCTCCGCGCGCGTGATGGGAGCGTCAACCGCAATGCCTACCTCAAGCTCCTGACCCACGTGCTGCACGACTCGCTGCACGCCGGACTCGGGATCTACGTGGGATTCCGCTACAACCAGGCCGGGCGAGCGATCGAGGAAGGTGCGAGGAAAGTGCTCGCGCGGGTCCCCAGACGGTAGGGCCTACTCGCGGAGGGCCGTCCGCTGCGCCGCCATGATCTCGTCGATGCCGGCGTCGGCGGCGTCGAGCAGATCGTTGAGTTGGGCGCGGGTAAACGAACCGTTCTCACCGGTACCCTGAACTTCGACGAGCGATCCGTCGCGCCGTACGACGTTCATGTCCACCTCGGCTCGTGCATCACGCGCGTAATCGAGGTCGCAGATGATCTGTCCATCCACGATGCCGACGCTGATCGCGGCAACCTGGCCGATCAGATAGTACTCGGGACCCGGGCGACCCTGGTCCGCCGCGAGTACCGTGAGCGCGTCGTAGAGGGCAACCCAGCCTCCGGAGACCGACGCGGTTCGCGTACCGCCGTCGGCCTCGATGACGTCGCAGTCGATCGTGATCGTCACCTCGCCGAGCCGGGTCATGTCCACCGCGGCGCGAAGGCTGCGGCCGATCAGCCGCTGGATTTCAGTGCTGCGTCCGTCGCGTTTGCCGATCTCCCGCTGTTTGCGCCCGCCGGGGGTACTGCCCGGCAGCATCGAGTACTCCGCGGTGATCCAGCCCCTTCCCGTATCGCGCAGGAAGGGTGGCACATTCCTCTCTATCGTGGCGGAGCAGAGAACGTGTGTCAGGCCGAACCCCACCAGGCACGATCCGGCAGGGTTGCGCAGCGCCCGACGCTTGAACTCGAGCTCTCTCATGCGTCGACCACGACGCCTTTCTTGAGGATGATGTTCGCATAGAGGGCCGACTCTCCCGTGGCCACGATCGCATATGCCTCACGGGCGCGGTCGTAGAAGGCAAACCGCTCGACGAATTCGATCCCTGCCGCCTGCGGCGACCGCTCCTCGACGATTCTGCGGTACGTGTCCCAGATCGCCGGCTTCGTGTCGTCGCCGGGGACCACTTGCATGAGCGCGACGGGGGCGTCGACGAAGGTGTCGAGCGGGAAGAACCGCAGGACTGCGTCGAGCAGCGTCGGTACGTCGTGCCCGTCGCACCGCACGAGGCGTTGCGCCATCGATGCGGCCGGAAAGTTTCCGTCTCCGATCGCCAGTTCGTCCCCGTGACCCATCTCCATCATGATCTTCAACAGTTCGGGGCTCAGTATCGCCGGAACTCCCTTCAGCATGCGGACCTCCATTCACCGCAGAGCGTAGCGGCGCGGCACCGGCGCGTCAATGCCAAGCCGGCCTGCCAAAGCCGGCCTGCCTGTCGGGTGCCGCGACCCGCCCTCAGTCAAAGTGGAAGACCTCCGTCAACGGCTTGACGACCGGCGAGTTGTCCGGGTTGACCTCCATGAGATCCGCCATGTGGTCCCACCACTTCTTCATGATGGCGGTGTCGGGAAGCTCGTCAGCCGTGTTCGGCTCGGTAAGACGCTGAAAGGCGAAGAGCACGCCGGTCGCCTCGTCGAGGAAGATGGAGTAGTCCCGCACGCCTCTCGCGGCGAGCTCGTGGGAGAGCTCGGGCCAGATCGCGTCGTGGCGCGCCTTGTACTCCGCCTCGTTTCCCGGCTTCAGCTGCATCGTGAATCCGACTCGTTTCACCGTTTCCTCCCTATCCCTGCGTGCGTTCGGCAAGGACCGTTCGCTCGTACTCGGCTACTTCGCTGATCCAGTCGGCGGCGGCCGGAACACTCTGGCGGCGACAGAACTCGTTCCAGACCGCGCCGAACGGCAGAGTCTTCGCTTCCTCCTGGAAGGCGAGTCGATCGCCAAGGCGACCGTCGTCCTCAGCCTGGCGGATGAGCTTCGACGGTTCGAGCAGCGAGAAGAGCGCGGATTTGAGCGCCGCCCGGCTGCCGATCACCCATGCCTCGATCCGGTTGATGCTCGCATCGAAGAAGTCGAGCGCCACAAAGACCTTATCCCATGCCTGTGCACGGGTAATCTCGCGCGTGATCGCCCGCGTCTCGTCGTCGAAGAGCACGACGTGGTCGCTGTCCCAGCGAATGGGGCGAGAAACGTGAAGAAGCAACTGCGGGAAGAACGGCAGGAGCGCGCTCACCTTCTCGGCGATCGATTCGGTGGGGTGGTAGTGTCCAGCGTCCATGCAGAGGAGCTTCTTCCTCGACTGGGCGTAGGCGAGGTAGAACTCGTGCGATCCGACCACGTACGCCTCAGAGGCGATGCCGAACAGCTTGCTTTCGACCGCGTCGAGGGTGTGTGCCGGGTCGAGCTCTTCGGCGAAGATCGCGTCGAGCGACTCGACGAGCAGCTCGCGATGGATGAGCCGGTCCGCCGGCTGGTCCTTCCATCCGTCGGGTATCCAGAAGTTGTTGATGCTCGGTCCCTTCAGCCGGCGGCCCATCTCGGCTGAAACAGCGCGTGAACGGCGGCCGTGCTCGATCCAGAACTCGCGAATCGACTTGTCGCGATGGGCGAGCGTGAACCCGTCGTCGGATTTCGGGTGGGAGAAGAAGGTCGGGTTGAAGTCGAGCCCGACGCCGAGGTTCCCGGCCCAGTCGATCCACCCTTTGAAGTGCGTCGGTTCGATCCGGTCGCGATCCACCGGCGTGCCGCCGTGCTCCAGGTAGCTCGCGTGGAGGTTCAGGCGATGGGTACCGGGGATGAGGCGGTAGGCGGCCTCGAAGTCGGCCCGAAGCTCGTCCGGCGTGCGCGCCTTACCCGGGTGGTTGCCGGTAGCCAGGATGCCGCCGGTCAGCGGTCCGCTGCCCTCGAATCCGGTAACGTCGTCGCCCTGCCAG
>SLST01000232.1 GCA_007130265.1 Spirochaetales bacterium | reverse complement strand
GGGGTTCCGGGTGAATACGACGAACTTCACCCCGTCGTACGGAGAGGGGCTCGGCTTCTGGGCGGTCTTCGCGGTCTTCTTCCCGGCCGTGACCGGAATTCTCGCAGGGGTCTCAATGTCGGGTGATCTGAAGAATCCGGCGAAGAGCATCCCGCGAGGCACTCTCCTTGCAGTATTCGGCGGTTTCGTCGTCTACATCCTGGTTCCCGTGATGCTCGCGTTCACCGTTGGCCGGGATGACCTGCCCGCGTCGACGGCGCTGCGCGACGCGTCGAGGTGGCCGGTGTTCGTTACGCTCGGGGTGATGGGGGCGACGCTGAGCTCGGCGATTGGGTCTTTGCTGGCCGCACCACGGACCCTGCAGGCGCTCGGTACCGACCGGATCGCGCCGGCGCTCTTCGCTCACGGCGCAGGCCGCAGGCAGGAGCCACTCGTCGCGCTTGCTCTGACTGTTGCGATTGGCACCGCTGCGATTCTGATCGGCAGTCTGAATGCGGTAGCCGAGGTTCTCACGATGTTTTTCCTGACGACCTATGGCGTGCTGAATCTGTCCGCCGGAATGGAGAATCTCGTCGATAATCCGTCATACCGGCCGACGATCCGGGTGCCGTCGTGGGTTAGTTTTCTCGGCGCAGGCGCGTGCCTCGCCGTGATGATCCTGATCAGCCCTGTCTCTGCGGTCATTGCGGTTGTGGCCGTCGCCGCAATCCTCCTCTTCCTCGCTCTGAAGCCGTCATCGTCCGCGGGCACAGCGGGAGGGCTGTGGGAGGGCTACTGGACCGCGCGGCTGTTTGCGGTTTCGCGGCGGCTTGCCGAAAGCAGGTCCGGCTCGGGGAAGAACTGGAGACCGCTCGTGCAGGTCTTTGCCTCCGACGTCGATTCGCATCGGGAGCTGATCGAGACCGCGTCGATGCTGACCAGACGCGGCGGCGCGCTCGCCGTCTACGCGATGGTCTCGCGACGTGAGGGCGCAGCGCCGGCGGTTCGACATCAGCTTGCGGACCGACTCGGCGAGTTAGCCACCAACTTGCCGCAGCGTAACGTTTTCACCAACGTCGTTGAGACGTTGCGTTTTCACGAGGGCGTTGTGATCGCGTCGCAGGCCGCCGCGTTCGCGACGAGCAGCTACAATACCGTGATGCTGGGCCTGCCACGACAGAACTCGGTTGACCGCGATTTCACCAACATGATGTACCGGTTGTCGCGGATCAACCGGAACGTGCTGCTGCTCAAGCGAGGTGAGGTTCCCTGGACCGAGCGACGTGGCCCGATCATCGTCTGGTGGGGAGGCCGTGAGAACAACGTGCGGCTCATGGTCATCCTCGCGTACCTGCTGCAGCAGGCCGTCGATCCGGGTGCCGAACTACGGCTCTCCACGATTGTCGGAAGCGATCCGGAAGCGGCTCAGCTGCGGCTTGCGAGCACGCTGCAGGAGCTGCGGATCCGTGCGACGACCACAGTCGTCGTGAACACCGAGCAGAGACCGGCTCCGGAAGTCCTCGCACGTGAGTCCGGTGGCGCCGCGCTCGTTGTCATCGGCATGGCCAGGCCCGACGATCTGAGGCTGAAGGATTACCTGCCGAGGCTGCGTGCGACTGTGGAGGGGATGGGCACCGTGCTGCTGGTTCAGTCGAACATCGCTCAGATCGAATACGTGTAGTCTGACCCACGGGCCCGTGGCAGGACGGTCACCGCGTCCTCCGCTGTCTCCCAAGGAGCATGCCGATCACGATCCAGATCACCATGATCGCCGAGCAGACGACCAGCATCGGCACGAGCCCGAATGCGAATACGAGCGGCACCGACATCGCGGTGAACAGGCCGCCTCCGAGGAGCGGTTCGAAGAGGAGCTGCTTGTAGCCGAACGACTCGAACGCGGGCGTCTGCGATCTGGGGTCGACGATTCTCATGAGCAGCAGACCGGTTGCCGTGACCCCGAGCGACTGGCCGAAGTCGCCGATCCCTCTTTCGAACCAGTAGTCCTGCATCATCCTCGGAGCGAAGAACACGAAGCATGCAACCGTCCACGTTATCCCGGAGACGACCAGTACGAGTAGCGGCAGCCATGCGTCGGCAATCGCGCTGAGCGCGAGCGATGCGAGCGCCGAGACGATCAGCAGGTCGAGCGCCGAACCCTGGAGTCGGAGGACCATCACGCGGTCAAGATCCCCAGGGAAGAAGCGGCTATGGATCTTCTGCACGATGATTCCCCCGACCATCGCGAGCGGGAAGAGCGGGACGTGCGCGAGGAGCTCCGGAGCGCCCAGGGGCTCGAGCAGGAGCGACTCGAGGAGCACGAGCCCGCGCAGCAGGAGCGCGCCGATTCCAATGGACGCACCGATGTAGGCAAGGTGAAACGTCATCGGCTCCATGCTCTCGATCTGTACCGTCGATTTTGGGTTGTCCGACTCTCCGTGCGGCGCGATCTCGCTCTCGGTCGTGTCGTGCTCCTCGCCCGCCGCTTCGATGTCTTCCTCCGCCTCCGCCTCCGTACGCACGGCGCGTGTGTAGCCCCGCTTCACACCCCAGTTGACGAGAACGATGCCGGTCAGGACGCCCATCAGGACACCAATCGTTGCGACGCCGAGCGCGAGGTCCTGTCCCTGCGGCCAGCCGAGGTCCGCGAAGGTCTGCCCGAGACCCGCGGCGGTGCCGTGCCCGCCGATAAAACCTATCTCGATGAGCGCGCCGAACATAGGCTCGACCCCGAACAGCGGCACGAGCAATACGGCCGTGACCGCAAAACCGACGACGTATTGTCCCCACGCGATCGTGTGACTGAAGGCGACCTGCGGACCCGCCTTGCCCCAGATCTCCTTCAGGCCGGGGATGACCTTGCCCAAGAAGAGCGCGGCGAACACGATGTTGATGAGGAAACCCGGGATCGTCGACCAGATCGCGACCGACGTCGCCGTGACTAACGGCGGGATCCCGGGCGCGACTCGTCCGAGGACCTCCGGTCCGATCAGGAGGAGGGAGAGTCCGCCGATGATCGAGCTTGGTATGAACGCGCGCTTGAGCGCCGGGATCCACCCGCGAAGCAGTTTTCCCAGGATCAACGCGACCCCGAGCCACGCGAACGAGACAAGCTGTTCCATCGCTCCTCCTGTCGGCGGTCTATAAGTTCCGCCGAATCGATTCAAGCACGCGAATCTCCGGAAAGATGACGTAGGCGTCGAACTGGCGGCCCGGGGCGGCCCGCAGCGGAGAGTGTACGAAGGCGACAGGCATGCGGCGAGCGAATACCGGATGCGAGAGATCGACGAAAGCAGCCGATTCCGGACGGTCGGCGCCGTCGCGCCGAGTCACGGCCTCCGCGATCTGCCGGCTCAGGTTGGACGCCGGCCGCTCCATTGCCGCGGGTACCGGCTGCGGTTCCCGGTCCAGGAACCATCGTATTCGTTCGCCGTCGAACCCCCAGAATGCGATCGAGTAGAGCTGCCCGGCGCCGCCGAACCGGTCCGCGTCTGCGGCGAGGTATTCTCCCAGCCACTCCTGCCGGGTTCCCATGTATCGGCGCTTCTGCGCGTGGTACATCCCTACGTTGATCGCCACGGCTGAACCGGCCGCTTCGTCGATCGTACGGTCGGCCAGGTCGATCATGATGCGCTCACGCGCGTGGACGTCGTGCTCTCCGCGCAGCGGCAGGCTTCTGATCTCGATCCACACCGCCTCCGCGAGCCGCTGGTACCAGGGGCCCAACTCGTCCATGAGCGCATCAGAGGCCGCACCCAGGCGATCTGCAAGCTCCGTGACAGCCTCGACGTACGCGTCGGTCCCGGGGGTGGTCGCGAATACGTTCGAAGCCAGAGGGCCGACGCGCTGTCCGACCGGCGTCCGGTTCACCATCCACGACAGCGACACCATGAATGCATCAGGCGCGTGATTCATGTCCATGTAGCGCATCCTGATCCGCTCGGCTTCAGGCAGATCCGCGTTGAAGCTGCGAAGCCCCTCTATCCAGTACTCGTCCATCCGCCGAGCCGGTTCCGGGTAGTCTTCCCTGAGCCCCAGCACGTAGTCCTCGACGATCCAGCTGTAGGCATGCGCCATCTCTTGCGTGAACCATCGCAACCCGCTCTGGTGCAGACGCCTCAGCAACTCGAGCACGAACTCCTGGTGCTCTTGCACGTAGTGGGTCTCGCCGAGCAGGATCACCCGTCGCGCAGAGAGCGTCTGTACGAGCGCCTCCGGCACCTCTCCCGGGACGAAGGTTTCGATCTGCGCGTCAAGCGCGTCGCGCACTCCCGGCGAGTCTGCCGTGACGCAGCCGGCGAGGGCGAGGATGCCGGATAGCAGGAGCGCGAGGAGAGGCAGGGCCGAACGGGTTCGTGAAGAACACATGGGTACACTATGGGGAATCAGCCCTCAGAGGGCAAGGGAGACTGGACGCGCCGGATCGCACCGGTCTATACTCCCCGGAAATGCGCCGCATCCAGCATCTCCTATTCTACCTGCTGTCTCTCGCGGCCGTGCTCCTCGCCGGTGGCTGCGCGACGATCCCGCCGCAATCACTGGCCGACCGCGACGACCGGGAGCGACCCGTACTCGGGCTTCCCGATCCCGGCCGGCCCGGGCCCTGGACGCCGGCGATGCTTCTCTACTCGGGCGGTGACAATCCAAGGCGCCCGGAGTACGCCCCGCAGGCCGTTGGCGTTCGCACCGGGACCGTCGACCTGTCGGCCTTCGTCGACGAGGTCGAAGAGCGCTACTGGGGGTATGGGGCCGACGCGGTACCGCTCAACGGGCGTCTTCACTACCCGGGCGAACCGGGAGTATACCCCGTCGTCGTCATGGTCCATGGCAACCACCCGCCCTTCTGGTTCTCGGAGGCCGGCTACGACTACCTTGGCCGCCACCTCGCGTCGCACGGGATGATCTTCGCGTCGGTTGACCAGAACTTCCTGAACGGCCTTTCGGACGAGAACGATGCGCGGGCGATCGTGCTCCTCGAGCACGCGAAGCTCATCCTTGGCTGGAACGAAGACCCGGCTAATCCGCTCTACGGCCGCGTAGACACTGACCGGGTTGCCGTCGCCGGCCACTCGCGCGGAGGAGAGGCCGCGGTGCACGCGTCGGTCTTCAACCTATTCACTGCTTATCCGGACGACGCCACGGTCCCCTTCTCCTTCGGGCTGCCCATCCGAGCCGTTATTTCCATCGCACCGGTAGAAGGGCAGTACCGCCCGGCCGGACGCCCTCTGACGGTACCGCGTGACGTTGACTACCTCGTGCTGCACGGGTCACACGACGGCGACGTGAGCGAGCACTACGGCCTGCGCTTCGTCCAACGCGAGCCGGTGGACGCTCCTCTGCGCGACGTGATTCGCGCCGGCATCTGGATATACGGTGCAAATCACGCGCAGTTCAACACCTTTTGGGCCCGGAGTCAGGACCCGCTCACGACGCTTCGAGCGAATCTGCTCACAGATTCGGATCAGCAGCGTATCGCACTCGTTACGATGACCGCGGCCCTGCTGGCCGGCTTCGATCGCGAGCCGGGGTACCGTGACTTCCTGGCTGACCCGCTTCGGGCCCGCGACTGGCTCCCTGAGACCCGGTACATCACGCACTTCTCGGATAACGTGGCGGTGACGATCGCCGACTTCGACGACGATCCGTTCCTCGAGACCGCTCGGCTCGACGGGTGGCGGATCAGCGTCGACGGTTTCCAGCGCGCGCGCGAGCGGCGGATGCCGTTCTCCACGGAGGGAGAGATCGTCTCCGATCGCTGGGCCTTCTCCGGCAGCTGGGAGGCTCCGGATTCCGACGCAGGCGACGGAGATGCCGCGTCGCCACCGGCCGACTCGGACCCAACGCCACCGACGCTCCGGTTCGTCGCCGAAGGCGAGCGTCACGCGATCAGCGCGCAGCGCCTTGCCTTTGACATCACCGCCGTGTCGCTCGCCGCGGGCGACGACGGGAACGACCCACTCGCCTTCGAGCTCGTCGTGCGACACGGCTCGGACCGGACCGAACGGATCGACCTGACCCGTCTCGCTTCGATCCGTCCTGCGCCCGAAGTCACCATGCTCTTCCGGCGACTGCGGCACAATATCCCGCGATCGGTCGTCGTGCCCGTTGATCCGAGCACGCCGATCACGGGGATCGAGCTCGTCTTCAGCCGAGAGCGGTCGGCAGAGGTGGTCGTTGACGCGCTTCGCTATTACCCGGCCCGGGAGGATCGCGATGAGTAGCCGCCCATACGCCTCCGCGCGTCGTCGCGTGATGCTCCTGGCCGTGGTGCTGCTGGGCGGGGGCGCTGGTGCCGCGACGGCCGGAGAGTTCAGCCCGCTTCCGGAGATCAACGAACACGGCGCCCACGTAGGGTATACGTTTGCACGCCATTACTCACTCCTGATCCCGGGGCGGGAAGCCCGCTTCTTCGGCGGTGCCGTGTTCTCCTACGCGCCGGACGTCGACGCCACGCTTCACGACCTGGGGCTGGGAGCCGTGCTCATCCAGAACCTGGCCGGTGACCGGATCACCGGCGCCTTTCAGGTCGACCTCGGCACGCGGCTGCACGCGGTCTACCGGCTCCCTACCGGGCGCGACGCCGCCGGTGCGCAGACGACCGGCGGAGTGCCTGGCGGGTTCTTCGTCGAGTCCGACCCGTATCCGGTCGTGGGCGCGGAGATGGACCTGCGGTTCATCACCGCGGACGAGTACTTCTTCCCCGAGCGGGCATTCGCGGCTCGCGCAGGCGCGGCCGTTGCGTTCGGCATCACCGACGAACCGTACTCGACCGCCCACCTGACCGGATCCGTGGAGACGGTGATTCCGCTCTTCACACCGTTGGTGCAGGTCGATCTCTTCGCGCGTTACCGCGGTTACCTGAACCCCGGTTGGCTCGCCGGCCCGGCTCCCGCCTCGGCGCTCTCGAACATCCGTCTGCGCGGCTATACCGGCAGCGACCGTCTCGCGCACGGCGGAGCCGCTTCCGCTTCTGTTGCGCTCCGTCTGCCCTTCGAATTCTACGTGCCCATGAGCGCCGGGGGAGGCGCCTACTTCGACGCGGGTCGTGTGTCCGCGAGCGCGACAGGACTGGCTCGCCCGTCAGGCGAAGAGGCGATCGGTGCTGCGGTAGTGGGCGGGTTCGTCGAGCATCGGGTTCTCGCGCCGTTTCGCATCGGATCGGTGGTCCTCAGCGCGGGGATAGGGGCGAACCTCCCTGACCTGACGCCTTCGGACCCGTGGATTCGGGTCGACTACCGCGCCGGCTGGTTCTTCTCGGATCCGCTGTAGCGCGGCCGGCGCTTGGGATAGCGCTTCGCGATCAGCCGACGACCCGTGGCCACGCGCCGCCTGTCGTACCCTCGCAAAACACCAGCGAGCCGTCGTTCAACCAGAAGACTGGTGCCGAAATTGTTGTGAGTAGTGAAGC
>SLST01000607.1 GCA_007130265.1 Spirochaetales bacterium | reverse complement strand
CGCGTTTCCCGAGCAGCCACTCGTCGAGCGCCGGCCATCGCCTGCGCAGGTGCTCGTAGGGTGCCCCACCCCCGGCGGCGGCCATCCAGTCGCGCAGTACGCGATCAGACAGACCGGTGAGCACCCAGTGGCGAAGCTCGCCAATCTCATGCTCGAGCGCCTTTCCGGCACCAAAGGCCGGATGGAAGTCGGCGAAGGTCTCGTCGATCGTGTAGCACGGGTACTCGGGCCAGTCCACACGGACGCAGTCGAGATCCGGATAGGCGTGCAGGAGATCCGTGAGGTAGGCCCGGTGGTACGCTCGCACGGCAGCGGAGGCGAGGCTCGCGGTCTTCGCCATCGGATGGTCGGCGAGCCCGCCGCCCGGCAGCCGTGGTCGATCCTCGTCGCGCAGCCCGGGCGGCGCCGCCGCCCCAATCTGAAACGAAACCTCGAGATCCCGATCGTGAGCCAGTTCCATGAAGCGTCGGACCTCTCCGCCGAGCCTCCTGGTGAGATCGCCCGCCTGCCGCGGCCGGTACGCAGACTCGTCGTAGAGCTTCTCGTCCGGCACGTAGCTCGGCTCGGACCTCACCCAGAGCCGAGTCCGACCCCAGAGCGGGCGGTCGAAGGTGCGTGGGCTGCTTCCTCCGTCGGAAGGCGGCTGAAAGCTGCCCCTGCCGGCGGGCGCGGGCTCCGTGACCGTGGGGTTGAGCGTCACCGCAGCTGCGCCCGCGCGGTCAACGAGATTCGCGACGACCGCGTCCGGGCCCTCGCTCAGGATGAAGTCGCTCAGACATGTTATGCCGACGCGTACTCGGTGACTCATCCCGCCGCCGGATCGACGTCGGTCTCCTGCTTGCCCTTCTGCGGCTTGCCGATCCCCGGGTGCTTCGCCTCCTCGGGTCCCGGCCAGCCGTGGAGGCGGACTCTTCGTCCGACCTCGCGCAGCGTCTTTGCGTCGCCGTCGTGAATGGATCCGTCGGCGAGCGGTCCGGTGTTGAGAAGGAGGTTGCAGTTGATCGACCCCGCGTAGCCGAGGAAGCCCCAGACTTCGTCGGCGTCGAGGTGCCGTGCCTTCTCGTTCCAGCCCCAGGCCTTGTCCTGGAGCGTCGAGCAGATCTCATTGTGCTTGTGCTTCATGAGATCCCAGGCCCGGTCGGCCCGGTCGGCGGCCTCATGGTTCCCCTGCTCGCGGTACCGGTCGCCCTGGGATGTGCCGGAATGCTCCGGCGACCCGAAGTCCTCTTCGCCCGTCGCGCCGTTCTTGAACGAGATGAGCGTCTCCGGACGCTTCTCTCGGATGAGCGGGTAGGTCCGCTCGACCGGCACCAGCTCCGGGTTGAGGTAGTAGGCTGCGATGATGTCGAGCCACATCCCCGCGAGCGGGTGCGGGAGGGCGAGAAGCTCTTCGAGCAGAGCGTGCATGTAGTCGAGAAACTCGCCGTACTGGTCGACGCTCGTGAGCTTGTAGCGCGACTCCTCGTGGTCGTAGTGGGGGCGTCCCATGCGGAAGAGCTCCGGTGGGAGCGAGAAGGGGTGGCGCCAGTTGATCATGTACGTGAAGTAGGTGAAGAAGCCAAGCCCCTTTCTGTCGCACGCTTCGGCGAGCTCAGCGACGAGGTCGCGACCGGCGGCGTTGACGCTGTTCCACGGCTCCGTCCTGCTGTCCCAGAGCGCGAATCCCTCGTGATGGATCGACGTCAGGTTGACGTAGCGCATCTCCGCCTCGCAGGCGAGGTCGGTTATGTAGTCGGCGTCGAACCCCTTGGGGTCGAACGTATCGTAGAGTTTCTCGTAGTCTCGCAGGGGTATCTTCTCGTGAAAGAGCGCCCACTCGCCGCGGCCGAGCTGCGAGTAGAGTCCGTAGTGGAGAAAGAGCCCGAACTTCGCGTCCGCGAACCATTCGAGGTTCGCCCGTCGGGGGTCTTCGTTCCAGGTCGACTCGAAACCTTTGAGATAATTCGGACACGTCATGATGCTCCTCCCCGCCGCTCCGCGCGGCGAACGTAGACGTAGTATGCTGAGGCTTCTTCTCCGTCGATGGTGAAGCTCGCTTCGAGCTGGGTCTCCCCGGCCGGAAGGTCGAGCGTGAACCGGGCCGCATCTGTGTCTGCGCCGGCATCGGCCTCGATCTCCTGGCTGACTTCACGATTGCCTACCCTGAGCCGCGCTCCGCTGATGGCCAGCCGCTCGCCTCCCTCGTACATTGGCCAGTCCTTCCGGTCAATGAGGTCGCGGCGCCATTCGATGTCCGGCTCAGCAATGCCTGAGCCCAGGGCGTACCCGAGCTCCTGTGGCCAGCGGCGGAGCTCGAACTCGTAGACGCCCGGGGCGTCGACACGGAACTCCCAGTGGCCGCGCGACAGGTGTCCGGCGCGGATGTGCCCCTGGTGCCACGCGACGTCGCACTCATCGTTTCGCAGGTCGTGGCAGGTAAGGCGCGATTCGGTCCAGCCTTCGGTCCCGATCGCCAGCGGGATGGCTCGATCGAACTGCACCGAAACCTTCTCCCACCACCGCTCGTACTCTTCGCGCAGCCGCCCGACCACCTCCGGGTGCTCCTCTGCCACGTCGCGAACCTGGCCGGGATCTATCTTGATGTCGTACAACTCGGTCCCGTTGACGAGTCTCCACCGGTCGGTCATCGTAGCGCTCTGCCGCCACTTGACCGGGTTCGTGAGGCGTTGCGAGTCCGTGACGACGACGCGGTCCGGCCAATCGGTCGGAGCCGGATCACCGGCGGCCGCTGCGCTGAGGAGAGGCGCCAGGCTTCGGCCGTCGAATGCTCGCTCCTTCGGCACTTCTACGCCGCACAGATCGAGCATCGTCGGCATGAAGTCTACGTTTGCCGTAATGCTCGGGACGTCCTTGCCCCCCGTAACTCCACCTGCCGGGTAGCGGATGAAGAAGGGAACGTGGTGTCCGCCGTCGTAGGGCGATCCCTTGAGTCCGCGCATACCGGCGTTGTAGCCGTGCACGACGTGACCATTTCTGTCGACTGCCGCGCCGCCGCTCGTGCCGTTGTCCGTCATGAAGATGAGAATAGTGTCTTCTTCGAGCCCCAGCTCGCGCAGGTGTGCCTGCAGCCGCCCGAAGTTCTCGTCAATGTTGGTGATCATCCCGTGAAAGCGTGCCCGCGAATCGGGCTCCGTCCGACGGTAGAGATCTGCGTAGCGCTTCTCTACGTTATACGGGCTATGCGGAGCGTTCGTCGGGATGTAGCAGAAGAAGGGCCGGTCGCTGTTGTTCGAGATAAACCGCTTTGCCAGGTCGAACCAGACGTCGGTGCAATACCCCTCAAAGCCGCGCGGCTCGCCGTTGACGAAGTACGTGTCGTCGAAGTAGTCGTTGCCCCAGAAGTCCGGCGTTTGCGAAATGCCTCCGCCGCCATGGACCACCGCGCTCCCGAATCCGCGGTCCTGCGGGCGGTACGGCCACGCGTCTCCCAGGTGCCACTTGCCGAAAATTCCGGTCGCGTAGCCGGACTCCGCGAGCGCCGCCGCCAGGGTCCACTCGTCCTCACGCAGGAGCGACCGCCCGCCAATGGTGTGCCACACCCCGGTGCTGTTCGCGTAGTGGCCGGTCAGAAGCCCCGCGCGCGTAGGCGCGCACGTTGGGCCGACGTGATAGTCCGTGAGCCGGACGCTCTGCGCATGGAAGGCGTCGATGTTCGGCGTCTGCACAAAGGGGTTTCCCGTGCAGCCGAGGTCGCCATACCCCTGGTCGTCGGTCAGGACGAGGACGATGTTCGGTTGGTTCTGTGCCATGACGGGAGTCAGTGTATCCCGCATTGCGAATTGGGGGAAGGTTCTCCTTCCGCGCTCGTTCTACCCGGCCTTGGGCATCTGTCCGCCGGCCTCCGCGAGTACCCTCGTGGCCTTCTCGATTTCGTCCCTTGGCAACGATATAACGACAATGTAGCCGTCTTCCTTGATCCCCTGCCGGTAGAA
Source organism: Spirochaetales bacterium (assembly GCA_007130265.1). Taxonomy (GTDB): domain Bacteria; phylum Spirochaetota; class Spirochaetia; order DSM-27196; family SLST01; genus SLST01. Next base: position 3,460 of record SLST01000607.1, on the reverse strand, counting down.
GGGTAGCCCATCGCCCTCAATGCCGACGTCTTTCAAGTACGTCGCGATCGTGGAATCGCCCAGCACCGCGCCCGGCACCGTGCCGTTCATCCCTGCGCCGTCCGCGGTCGGACCAACTCCGGCCCCCAGCGCGGTGTTGGCCGCGGGGGTCGCACGCACCTTCGTGTTCGATTCGATTGTCGCCCGACTGTGAATGCGCGCCTGCTCAAGCTCGAGACCGGCCTCGTCCAACATCTTGATTGCCTTCTCCGCCTTGGACGCCTCCGAGAAGAGAGCGACTGCGTTCTTCATGTGTCCTCCAAGGATAGATGATACGAGGTGTCACGCCGATTGCAGATAGCCCGGTTGGGTTAGACCTGCTCCGTACCCCCGCGAAGCGGACCCAGATCGACGTACCTCATGGAAAAGCGAACGTACGGGTGGAAGTGTCTAGCCCAGAAGGTGGAGCCTGACGTGTTCGCGGTTTCGTGCTCCACGAAGATCCGGTCGAATCCGGCGTCGCGGGCGTGGGCGACCGCCGCGCCGAGCAGCGCCCGGCCGACACCGGTGCCGCGGTACGGTTGGCGCACGTATGCAGTCCGCAGCTGCGCGGAGTTGGTGTTCCGCAAGAGCAATCCTTCCGGGTGAGACTGCGGACCCACCGCGCAGTACCCGATTGGCTCTCCTCCGTGGAGGCAGGCGAGAAAGACACACCCGGCGCCTTCGATCTCTCGCAGATCCGCAACGATCGACGCCGGATCCGTTTCCTTGTGGACGAAGATCGGCGAGGCGCGGTAGTAACTGGCGTGTTCGGCGTCGATCGCGGCAAGCGATGCCGCGTCGGCTCGAACAACCTCATGCCGGCACGAGACCTCGATCGCAGAGAGCTCGCACACCCTCTCACACACGATCATTCCGAACCCGAGCGCGTAGAGCAGGCGCTCGAGCGCCCGGTCGTGCGCGAGATGCTCGACGACGTGGAGGGCATCGCCCCGTTGCGCCCAGATGCAACCGACCGCTGCGTAGAGCGCGGGGTACACCTCATCCTCGCGGCCGGCTTCAGCAGCGTGTCCGATTACCGGACAGAGCCCGGCGCGGAGTCCCTTGAAGGGGAACGAGAAACCCGCGCACATGTAGCCGATGAGGCGACCGCGGTCGACTGCGGCAACCCCGCCGCGACGGAGGACCGAGGCCACCTCAGCACGCAGCGGGTCGGGCCCGCCGAGCGGATGCTCCGGCAGCGACGAAGTTGACTCTCGTTCGATCGCGTAGGCCGCGGCGAACAGATCGACCGCCGCCTCGAGTCTACTCCCGTCAAGCTCGGTCAGTCGCATCGTCGGATGGACGTCCCGATCTCGTCGAGGAGCCTCTCGAGCACGACGTCGGCCTCGCCCGGCTGCAGTGTCATGGGGTTGAGGTGGATCGCAGCGGCCCCGGCCTTCGCGACCGCCACCGACGGATCACCGGACCGCAGGCGGTCGACGACCGTATCGCGGGTCGCCTCGTTATCAAAGGTCACGAGCGCCCAGGGTACCGGCTGCCCCGCCTCGTTGGGGAAGTCGCGCCGGGCCGCGACGCCCTCGACGGGTGCGAGGCGTTCGACCCACCGCGCGACCGTCTCCTCGAAACCGCGCATCCGCTCGGCGTGGTCGAGGCGTGTGTAGCGCTCGACCGCCGCGAGCGCGCCCATGAGCTCTTCCTTTCCCACCTTCATGGGCCTGCCGATCGACTGGTTCGGATTGCCGTGGAAGCGACACGCCTCGATGAGGTCGGCGCGGCCGAGGACGAGGCCGCTCGACTGCGGGCCGGCGAGGTCCTTGCCCCCGCTGAAGATTGCGAGCGCCGCGCCCATCCGGGTGAAACGCCAGAGGTTCTCGACCGGGGGCAGCTGCGCCGCGGCATCCACGAGCACGGGTATGCCTCGTCGGCCTGCCGTCTGGATGACCTGTTCGAGCGGCAACTCGCCGGGCGCGTTCATCGCCCCCTGGAACCAGAAGACCGCGGCGGTGCGGTCCGTGAAGGCGGCTTCGAGCTCTTCGCGGCTCGTGCCGTGCGGGCCGCCAACGTCGACGACGGTGACACCCACCTGGCGGACCGCGTAGTCGTAGCCGTTTCGGTGAACGCTCTGGACGATGATCTCGTTCTTCACCGTGTCGAGCCGCGGAATGCGCGCGTGAGCCTCGCGGTCCATACCGACGGTGCAGGCCGCCGTTGCGAGGACCATGCCCGCGGCGGCGCCCGAGCTGACGTAGGCTGCCTCATTGTGCGTGAGCTCGGCGATCCGCGCGCCCACGCGCCGCTGGAGCTCCTCGAGGTCGACGAAGCACCGGGCTGCGTCGGCCATCGCCGCGACGACTGCCGGCGGCATGACCGAACCCCCGAGCTTCGTGAGCGTGGCACACGCGTTGATCACCGGGTGCAGTCCCAGCGCCTCGTAGCCTGTTCTCCTCTCAACCGCAGCGCTCATCGCGGCTCCGGAGCGTCGGTCCAGTCCGGCATGCTCAACGCGTTTCCGTCGTAGACGATCTCGCCCGACCGGATGGTCATCGCGCAGGAGAGCTCGTGACGCGCTCTCACGCGCACCTTCGCACAGTCGTAGTAGGCGAACTCACCTTCGTCGAGTCGAAGCAGTGCGACGTCGGCCTCGCTTCCCACACTGAGCGTGCCAAGGTCCGCGTGACCGACCTCGCGCGCGGGCGCCGCGGTCGATTTCTCGATGACGTCCTCCAGGCTCATGCCGATCGCGAGCATCTTCGACATCGTCTTCAGCATGGAGAAGACGGGGCCGTTGATGCTGTCCCTGTGGATATCCGTGCTGATCGAGTCGGGGTAGAAACCGTGGCGGAAGCAGGGGATCGCGTTGCGGAACCAGAAGCTGCCGGCGCCGTGCCCGAGGTCGAAGACGATGCCGCGCACGCGAGCCTCCTCGTAGCAGCGGTTCGGGCGGCCCGCTTCGTCGAGGACCGGAAACTGCTGCGCGAACACATGCGTGTGGATGTCTCCCGAGCTCATCTTCGCAAGCAGCTCCTCGTAGGGGCGTTCGGGGCGCGGGAAGAAATCGACCATGAGCGGCTTACCGCAGAGGCGTGCGGCTTCGAGACCACGGTCGACGCTGAGCCACGGGGTGTGCGCCTCGTCGAAGGGCGCCTGGGTCCAGTAGTGGGCGGTCTTGATGCCGACGCAGATATCCGGGTAGGCGAGGACGGTGCCCGCAGCCTGCTCTGGGTCCATCTCCGCGGGGTCGTGCTCGAAGGGGCCCACCATCCCCGACTTCACGACGTTCACGAAGGCGAGTATGCGGGTCTTCGACTGGTCGATGACCGTGCGCTTGAAGTGGAGGAAGTGGTTTGCGCCCGCGGTTCCGGTGTCGACGACGGTGGTGACTCCCGAACGGAAGCTGTGGTGGTCGGCGATCACGCTGAGACCTTCCGGCTCCCGCGTGTGGTAGACGTGCACGTGGATGTCGATGAGCCCCGGCGTG